>DASUPA010000309.1:0-4947 GCA_036276335.1 Candidatus Methylomirabilota bacterium
GACCCGACCGATCCCACCAACCCGACGGACCCGACCAACCCGACGGACCCGACCAACCCGACGGACCCGACCGATCCGACGGACCCGACGGACCCGACCGATCCCACCAACCCGACGGACCCGACGGATCCGACCGATCCGACGAATCCGACCGACCCGACGAATCCGACCGACCCGACCAGCCCGGCGAACCCGTCCGTGACGTTCTCCGCGCCGAGCGTCGGTGCCACGGTGAAGGGCACCGTCACCGTGACGCTGGGCGGCAGCGGCGGCTCGGGCAGCGGCTATACGTACACGCTCAAGGCCGGAAACACGACGCTGCTCGGGACCGGTCCGAGCTTCTCCTGGAACACGACGACCCTGCCGGACGGCCCGGTCACCCTGAGCGCGATCGTGAAGGATTCGGTCGGCAGAACGGGCTCGGCCACACGCTCGGTGACCGTCGCCAACCAGACGACGACCCCGCCGCCCTCGGGCGGGACGCCGCCGCCGAGCGGCACGCTGAGGCTGGCGGTGACGCAGCCGAAGCCCGCCACCACCGTGAGCGGGACGGCGTGGGCGGTGATGTGGCTCGAGGGCAGCACCAGCACCTCGAACACCTACTCCGTGACCCTCGGCGGCAAGCCGGTGGGCTCGGTCACGACGGCGAGCCGGGGTCCGGTGTCGCTGGCGTACGACACGCGGGTGGTGGCGGATGGCACGCAGTCGCTCGTCGCCACCGTGAAGGACGCCGCCGGCCAGACGGGCACCGCGACGGTGAGCATCGTCACCAGCAACGGGGTCGCCGGCTCGCCATTGCCCTCGCCCTCGCCTTCCCCGTCGCCGTCCCCGTCGCCGTCCCCGTCGCCGACGCCGACGACGGGTACCCTGCGCGTCTCGATCACGCAGCCGACGGGGTCGGCGACCGTCCGCGGGACGACGTGGGCGGTGCTCTGGGTCGACGGGCAGAGCGGGACGTCCAACACGTTCCAGCTCTTCGCCGACGGCAAGCTGGTGGCCAGCCAGGTCACGAGCAGCCGTGGCCCGGTCTCGCTTCCCTGGGTCACCACGTCGACGCCGAACGGCGCGGTGACGCTCGAGGGACGGGTCAAGGACGCGGCGAGCAATACCGGCTCCACCAGCGTCAACGTGACAGTGGCGAACTAGCATGGGGACCATCAGCCGTCTGCAAGCTCGGGACAGTGAGGGCCGCACGGCGCCGGGGCATATGCCCCGGCCCGGGCGGATCGCCGTGCACATCGACGCGGTCCACGACGCGGTCCACGTCCGGATTGCCGGCGCCCGCATGCCGGCGCGCATCTACCTGTACGTCGACGGGGACCTCGCCGACAGTTGGGTCGACGTCGAGGCGTTCTACGAGCTGGAGGCCGCGCGCCTGGCGCCCGGCCCGCACGCCATCACCGCACGGGCCGTGGACACCCTCGGCCGCTGGGGCGGCGCCAGCACGGTGATCGAGACGCGGTCGACGTAACGGCCGCCCACGAGAGAGCCGCCCGCGAGAGACCGGGCGGCGAGCGTCGCCGGGGATGGGGCCGCGACACGGCCCCATCCCCGCAACGCATTCCACACATCCGCGACCGCCGTGCACGCGGGTGGCGGCCAAGACCGCGGAATCGCGAGCCGGGCCGCGGTACGGGTCTTGCGAGGACAGGGGAGCGAGATGTGGATCCTGCTCGCAATGATCTTCATCATGCCGTTCGAGGCCAATCCGTACCTCTACCTGGCGCCGAATCTCCTCGGCGTGTTCCCCGACTTCACGGTCATCAAGCTCCTGGGACTGCTGGGCTTCGCCTGGGCGGTGATGCGGCTCTGCGCGGGCGACCGGAACGCCCCGCTGCTCGCCTCGCGGGCGGCGTGGCTCTTCCTGATCTTCTTCTTCGGCGTCCTCTTCGTCGGCCTGCTGAGCGGCAGCGGCTTCCTCGCCATCTCGCGGTTCCTGGCGTTCCTGACCTTCCTGCCCTTCGTCATCGTGGCCGTGCAGACGCCCGACGACCTCCGCCGCGTGCTGAAGGCGATGACGCTCAGCCTGATCGTCGTGTTCCCGTACGCGCTGCGCCAGATGGTGCGCTACGACTCGCGGCTCGGCGTGGGTCTCTACGAGAGCAACTACTTCGCGACGATCCTCGTGCTCGTGATCCCGATCGCGTTCGTGTTCGCCGCCCAGGCGCCGGATCCGCTCCGCCGGACGCTGTGGACGCTCGGGGGCCTGCTGCTCGTGCTCGAGCTGTTTCTCACGTCCTCGCGCGGCGCCTTCCTGGGCCTGCTGGCGGCGAGCATGGTGTTCGTCTACCGGCGCCGCGGGATCGCCGGCGCCCTCGCCGTCGTGCTGATCCTCCTGGTCGGCCTCGTTCTCGTGCCGACGGACCTCGGAGCGCGCCTCTGGACGATCGTCGGCGAGGGAACGGGCGACATGCCGGCCGGCCTCGAGGCGTCGAACCGCGCCCACCAGGCGCTCTTCTGGGCCGCGCTCCGGATGATCAACGACAATCCGATCTTCGGCGTCGGTCCGCTGAACTTCAAGGCGCTCAGCACGCAGTACACCGGACTGTCGCAGGGCAACATCGCCCACAACTCGTTCCTCGAGATCGCCGCCGAGTTCGGCCTGCCCATGCTCGCGGTCTTCCTGCTGCTGATCGTCACGACGTTCCGGACGCTGAACGCGGCCACGCGGCTCGCCGGGACGGACCGGGGCTGGCGCATCGCCGGCTGGGCCGAGGGGCTGCGGAGCGGGCTGCTCGGCTTCCTGGTCGCCGGATTCTTCATCAGCGCGCAGTACGAGAAGATGTTCTGGCTGGCCGTGTTCGTGACGATCGTGCTGGGGCGCTTCGCGCGCGAGGCGGCGGCCGAGGCCTCCGAGGAGCCGGAGCCCGGGCCGGACGTCGTCCTCGAGCCGCTGCCCCAGCCGCAATGACGGGCCACGCGCTCGCGCGCGGCGGCGCCGCCCTGGTCCTGGCCGGCGCCGCCGTCCTCGCTCCGCTCGCCGTCAAGGGCGCCGACCCGCGCGTGGCGCCCGTCGGCGGGCTCACGGCGCTGCCGCGGCCCGAGCCGCCCGGTCCGAACGTGCTGGCGAATCCGGGCTTCGAGACCGCGGACGGCGAGGTCATCGCGGGGTGGGGACGCAGCGTCGGCGGCCCGTGGTCGCTCGCCGGCGGGGGCCGTGCGGGCCGGGCGCTGCGCCTGAGCGGCGCCGACGCGCAGTCGGGCATCGCGAGCGTCGAGCAGGCGGTGACGCTCGAGCCCGGGCTCTACACCGTGGAGGCCTGGATGCGGACCGAGGCGCTGGGGGCCAACGCCCCGCGCACCGGCGCGCGCGTCTGTCTCGACGCGCGCCCACGCTTCAACTGGTGGCACTGCACGCCGGTCGTGCGGGGCACCACCGACTGGGCGCCGCGGCGGCAGTCGGGGATCGTCGTGCGCGAGCGCGGCAGCTACCGGGTGACGGTCGGCGCCTACGGCGCGCCCGACGGCGTGGCGTGGTTCGACGACGTCAGCCTCACCGAGGCGCGGACGCCGCCCCTCCAGGTGTTCCTCCTCGCCCCGAACTTCCGCGGCATGCTCTTCGAGGACCGGCCGCAGACGGTGCGCGTCGCGCTGACGGCCGCGCCGGGGTCGCGCGTGCGGCTGCGGCTGGTCGAGGAGGACGGCGGCGCGACGATCCGCGAGCGGCAGGTGAGCGTGGCCGGGGCCTCGACCACGGTGGAGATCGACGCCGCCGGCCTGCACGGGGGCCCGTGGCGCCTCCGCGCCGAGCTGCTCGACGCCGGCGGCGCGCCGACGTACCGCTTTCCCGATCACCGCATCGTCTCGGTCCCGGCGCGCGCCCGCGACGAGCTCCGGGTGTGGTACGACGAGCGCAACGTCACCCACCTCAGCGGCAAGCCGCGCTTCGTGCTCGGCCTCTACGCGACGTCCGGCTATTCCACGAGCCGCGGCACCTATGCGCGGGGCCACAACGGCTGGGGCATCGCGCGCATGGCCGAGGCGCCGATCAACATGCTGATCAACTACCACCTCGGCCGCGCGCCGATCCCCGCCCTCACGGCCTACATGGACGAGCTGCACGACCGCGGCATCCACTACCTCCAGACGGTGAACTTCTATCACCGCGACGACCCGCAGTACGCACGGATCGACTATCCGGCCGCCCGCGAGGGCGAGGCCGCGCTGAACCGCTGGGTGGCCCGCACGCTCGCGGCCCACCCCGGGCTCGCGGGCTTCTACACGGCGGACGAGCCGCCTGCGGATCTCGTGCCGAAGGTCTTCGCGCAGCACCGCGTGCTCGCGGCGGCGGCGCCGGGCACCGTGACGTACGCCGTGCTCGGCAACGGCCTCGAGCGCCAGGCGCCGCTCTGGCGCGACGCCGTCGACGTCCTCGGCCTCGACCCCTATCCGATCGTCAAGCCGCGCGGCCAGAACGACCTCGCGATGGTGGGGGAGTGGACGCGCATCGGGCAGGACGCGGTGAAGCGGAGCCGCCCGCTGTGGATGGTGATCCAGTACTTCCCGCTCACGGCGGCCGGCGGCTGGCCGTCTGCCGGTGAGCTGAAGGCGATGAGCTGGATGGCGATCATCGAGGGCGCGCGCGGCCTGCTGTACTGGTCGTACGGCGACAAGGGCCTGGCCTGGGTCAAGGACCCCGCGCAGCGCGAGGAGCGCTGGGCGGAGCTCGTGCGGCTGACGCGAGAGCTCCGGGCGCTCGAGCCCGTGCTGCTGGCGCCCGACGCCGACGTCGCGCGCGCCTCCTCGCCGGCGGTGCGCGTGCTCGGCAAGCGGATGCCCGACGGCGCGCGCTACCTCTTCGCGTACAACACCGGCGCCGCGCCGGCCCGCGTGACGTGGACGCTCGCCGCGCCCGCGACCGGGATCATCGACCTCGACGCGCAGGCGCCGGCGCCGGGCGTCGGGCGGCAGGGGTTCGAGACGACCTTCGGGCCCTACGAGGTGAAG
>DASUPA010000310.1:0-5790 GCA_036276335.1 Candidatus Methylomirabilota bacterium
CCGACGGGCATGCGACGACCGTCGGAAGGGGGGCGAAGCCCCCCTCCGAGGTCAGAGTTTGCCGCCGCTCTTGCGCCAGTCGTCGAGGAACTTCTTGAGGCCGACGTCCGTCAGCGGGTGCTTCATGAGCTGCTGCAGGACGCTGAACGGCATGGTGGCGACGTGGGCTCCCGCCTTCGCCGCGTCGATGACGTGCAGCGGGGAGCGGATCGAGGCGGCGAGCACCTGCGTCTTGAAGCCCTGCACGCGGTAGATCTCGCAGATGTCCCGGACCAGGTCCATGCCGATGTGGCCGATGTCGTCGAGGCGCCCGAGGAACGGGCTGATGTAATAGGCGCCCGCCTTGGCGGACAGGAACGCCTGCGCCGCCGAGAAGCAGAGCGTCTGGTTCACGCGGATGCCCTTGCCCGTGAGGTGCTTCACCGCCTTCAGCCCGTCCGCGGTCATGGGCACCTTGACGACGACGTTGGGCGCCACCTGCGCGAGCTGCTCGCCCTCCTTCACCATGTCCTGGAACTCGGTCGCCACCACCTCGAGGCTGACGTCGCCGGGGACGATGCGGCAGATCTCCTCGACGAGCGGGCGGAACGGCTTCTTCTCCTTGGCCGCCAGCGACGGGTTGGTGGTGACGCCGTCGACGACGCCGAGCGCCACGCCTTCCTTGATCTCGTCGACGTTGGCCGTGTCGAGAAAGATTTTCATCGCGCCCCCCTGTCGGTGTTCGTTCGCGCCCGAGCGTTCGCGCCAGTCGAGGTCAGCGTAGTCCCCGCGCGGAGAGAGTGTCAAGGCAACGCCGCCGTTCATCGCGGTATCCTCGCGCGGGAGGTGGCCATGCTCGCGCTCGCGGAGTGCACCACCGGGGAGGTCGCGCGGCTCGCGCGCCGGAAGAACGCCGTGATCCTGCTGCCGCTCGGCGCCATCGAGCAGCACGGCCCGCACCTGCCGCTCGCGGTCGACTGGATCGGGGCCGAGGCGCTCGCGCGGGCGGTGGCGCCGCACCTCGAGCGCGCCGGCTATCGCTGCGCGCTGGCGCCCGCGCTGCCCTACGGCGCCAGCCCGCTGGCCGCCGACTGGAGCGGCACCGTGTCGCTCAGCGGCCCGACGCTGCGCCGGGTGGTGGGCGAGATCCTCCGCGCGCTCGTCGGCCACGGGTTCCGCCGCTTCGTGCTCGTGAACTACCAGGCCGATCCCGGCCACCTGGCCGCCATGGCGGCCATCCGGCGGGACGCGGAGCGGCGACGCGGCGTCCGTGTCCTCTTCGCGGGCTTCGCGCCGACGCCGAGCCCCGCGATGCTGAGCCCGCGCGTCGCCGCGCTGCTGCGCAGCGCGCGCCCGGAACGCGAGTGGCACGCGGGCGAGCTCGAGACGGCGATGATGCTGGCGGTGCGTCCGGACCTCGTGCGCCGCGCGCTGGCGCGGCGGCTCCCGCCGGCGTGGGTGGACTGGCGCGCGCGGCTGCGGCCGGGCACCACCTTCCGGCGCATGCATCCGCGCGGGCGCGGCTACTTCGGCTCGCCCGCCGCGGGCCGCGCCGCGACCGGGCGCCGGGCGCTGCGCCTGCGCGGCCGGCTGATCGCCGCCGAGCTGCTGGCGTCGCTTCAGAGCGCGCGGCGGTAGTCGGCGAGCGCGGTCTCGAGCGCAGCGGTGTCGGGAACGGTCGACCAGCCCTCGCCCTCGACCGCGAGCGAGGCGCCGCACGCCGCGGCCTCCGCCGCCTCCCACGGGTCGCCGGACGCCCGATAGCGCACGAGCCACGTCGCCGCGAACACGTCGCCCGCGCCGGTCGCGTCCACCTGGCGCGCGCGGCGGGGCCGCACCTCGTACCGGTCGCCGTTGACGTAGAGCAGCGCGCCGCGCGCGCCGGCGGTGACGGCGGCGACCGGGACGCGCTGGACCCATTCCGTCATCGCCGCCTCCTGCCCGCGCACGTCGGCGCCGCTCACGAACAGCGCCTGGAGCCGGCTCAGCACGCTCTTCGGGGACGCCCACGCGCGCGTCCGCACGGCACCGTCGGGGCCGACGTCGCGCAGCCAGCCCTGCGCCTCCGCGGCGATCGTGGCGCCGTCGAAGGCGTCGGCCAGCGCGGCGTCCACTTCATCCACGACCGGCGCCAGCAGCACCAGCTCGGCGTCGCGCCAGTCCTCCGGCAGGTCGCCCACGCCCAGCGGCCGGGCCGTCCCGCGCACGACGAGGGCGCGCTCGCCCGCCCGCGCGTGGTGCTCGAACACGGTCGTGGCGGCGGCGGGCACGCTGACGAGCTCGATGCGCGGCGGCAGCAGCTCCAGCGGGAAGTCCTCGGCGTGGCTCGTGAGGATGCCCGCCGACAGGCCCAGGCGATCGGCCGCGATGGCGGCATAGAGCGCGGCACCGCCGGGACGCACGGTCTCCCCGAAGTGGTCGAGGGTCACGTGGCCGATGGCGAGGAACTCCGGCGCCGACACGGGGTCATTGTACCGGCGCCCTGACCCGGCCCCCCAGGCGGTCCCCGCTTGACATAGACCGAACGGTCGTACTATTCTCCCTCGCATGAGAAAGGGTGAGGAGACCCGCGAGGCCATCCTGCTCCACGCGCTCGAGCTGGCCACCAAGGTCGGCTTCGCCGGCCTCACCATCGGCCGCCTCGCCGACGACCTGAAGCTCTCCAAGAGCGGCCTGTTCGCGCATTTCGGCTCCAAGGAGAACCTCCAGCTCAGGGTGCTGGAGCTCGCCTCGCGCCGCTTCGTCGACGAGGTCGTGCGGCCGGCGCTGGCGGCGCCGCGCGGCGTGCGCCGCGTCCGGGCCCTGTTCGAGCGCTGGCTCGCGTGGGAGACCTCGCCGAGCCTCCCCGGCGGCTGCCCCTTCAACGCCGCGGCGACCGAGCTCGACGACCAGCCCGGCCCCGCGCGCGACTACGTCGTGCAGAGCCAGCGCGACTGGCTCGAGACCATCGCGAACACCGCGCGCACCGCGGTCCAGGAGGGCGACTTCGCGCCTGGCCTCGACTGCGAGCAGTTCGCGCACGACCTGCTGTCGATCGTGCTCGGCTACGCGCACGCCTCCCGGCTCATGAAGGATCCCAAGGCGCGCGCGCGCACCGAGCGCGCGTTCGAGGCGCTCCTGCACGCCGCCGGCGCGCCCGCGACATCCGCTTCGACCCCCGGCGCCCGGCGCCGCTGACACCGGAGAACAGCCATGACTGACCTGGAATTCGTCGCGATGCAAAATAGCACGTCCGTTCGGTCACGACAGGTGCCGTGGGCGATCCGCGCGATGCGCCCGGCGCTGGCCGCGCTCAGCGCGCTCGCGCCCGGACTCGCCGCGGGCGTGGCCGAGCGCATGTTCCTGACGGCGCCGCGGTACCCGCGATCGCCGCACGAGGTCGCCGCGCTCGACACCGCGCGCCGCACCCTCGTCGACGCCGGCGGCTCGCCGATCGCCGCGTGGACCTGGGGCCGCGGGCCCGCCGTCCTGCTGGTCCACGGCTGGGGCGGGCGCGGCACGCAGCTCGCGGGCTTCGTCCCGCCGCTCGTCGCGGCCGGCTGCTCGGTGGTGACGTTCGACGCCCCCGGGCACGGCTCGTCGCCGGAGCGGCGCTCGTCGCTCGTGGCGTTCGTCGAGGCCATTCACGCGGTCCACCGCGCGCTGGGCCCGATCCGCGCCGTCATCGGCCACTCCATCGGCGGGGCGGCGACGGCCGTCGCGCTGCGGGACGGGCTCGGCGCCGACGCCGCGGTCTTCGTGGCGCCGCCCGCCGACCTCACCCTGCACGCGGACCTCGCGCTGGACACGCTCGGCTTCGGGCGGCGCGCGCGGCAGCTCATGCGCGAGCGGATCGAGCGCCGGCTCGGCGTGCCCTGGTCGGCGCTCGACGTCGCCGGCTTCGCCCCACGGATGCGCACGCCGCTGCTCGTGCTCCACGACCGCGACGACGCCGAGGTGCCGTGGCAGGAGGGGGCGATCATCGCCCAGGCGTGGCCGGGGGCGACGCTCTCGACGACGAGCGGCCTCGGCCATCGACGCGTCGTGCGCGACGCCGCGGTGGTGCGCGAGGCCGTGGGCTTCGTGCTGGCGCGGCTCGACGGACGCCTGGGCGCCGGCGCCGCCGCGCGCGAGCCGGAGCTGGAGGCGTCGGTGGCGTGAGCGGCGCCCGCGGCGCCGCCTCACACCATCGTCAGGCCGCCGGAGACCGAGAGCGTCTGCCCCGTGATGAAGCCCGCGTCGTCCGAGGCGAGGAACACGACGGCGGGCGCGATGTCGTCGGGGACGCCGAGCCGCCCCCACGGGATCACTCGCTTGAGGCTCTCGGCCAGCCGGGGGCTGGCGGCCGCGAACTCCTGCTGGAACAGCGGCGTGTCGGAGGGGCCGGGGCAGACGCAGTTGACGTTGATGCGGTGGCGCGCGACCTCGCGCGCGATCGTCTTCGTGAACGCGATGAGGCCGCCCTTGGCCGCAGAGTAGACGGCCTCGCCCGTGGATCCCACGCGGCCCGCGTCGGAGGCGATCGAGACGATCTTGCCGGCGCCCTGCGCGATCATGTGGCGGAGCGCCGCGCGCGTGCACGCCATCGGCCCCTTGAGGTTGATGGCGAGGATCTTCTCCCAGAAGTCGGGCGTCGTGTCGACGAACGGCATGGGCCGGTCCCAGCCCGCGCAGTTGACGAGGATGTGGAGGCCGCCCCAGTGCGCGGCGACGCCGTCGACCGACGAGTCCACGGCGATGGGATCCGTGATGTCCAGCGGCTGGGCGACCGCGATGCCGCGCGCGCTCTGGATCTCCGCCACGACCCGCCGCGCGCCGTCCGCGTTCAGGTCCGCGACCGCCACCCGCGCGCCCTCGCGCGCCAGGGCCAGCGCGATGCCGCGGCCGATGCCGCTGGCGCCGCCCGTCACGAACGCCACGCGAGCGTGCAGCCTCACCGGACGATCGCCTTGGCGATGATGTCCTTCATGATCTCGCTGGTGCCGCCGCCGATCGTCATGAGGCGCGCGTCGCGCGCGAAGCGCTCCACCGCGTACTCGCGCATGTAGCCGTAGCCCCCGTGGAGCTGCACGCAGCCATAGGCCACGCGGTTCACCATCTCGGCCGTGAACAGCTTCACCATCGAGATCTCCCGCACGCAGTCCTCGCCCGCCTGGTACCTCTGGCAGGCGGCATACGTGAGCCAGCGCCCGGCCTCGACGTCGGTGGCCATCTCGGCCAGCCGGTGGCGAACGGCCTGCTTGTCCGAGAGCGGCCCGCCGAACGCCTGGCGGTCCTTCACGTAGGCGATCGTGTCCTCCAGGGCGCGCGCGGCCATGGCGACCGCGTGCAGGCCCGCCACGAGCCGCTCGCGCTGGAAGACGCGCATCACCTCGTAGAAGCCGACGCCCTCCCGGCCGAGGAGGTGCTCGGCCGGGACGCGCATGTCCAGGAAGGACAGCTCCGCGGTGTCCGAGGCGCGCATGCCCATCTTGTCGAGCGTGCGGCTCACGCCGAAGCCGGGCGTGTCGCGCTCGACCAGGAACATGGAGATCCCCTCGTGGCGCTTGCCGTCCCGGCCCGCCGCCACCCGGGCGGCGACGAAGTAGACGTCCGCGGTGGCGCCGTTGGTGATGAACATCTTGGCCCCGTCGAGCACGTAGTGGCTGCCGTCGCGCACGGCCCGCGTGCGGATGGCCGCCACGTCGCTGCCGCCCCCCGGCTCGGTCACGGCGATGGCCGTGAGCAGCTCGCCACGACAGATGCCGGGCAGGTACCGCTCCTTCAGCGCCTCGCTGCCCGTCCAGTAGAGGTGCGGCGAGGCCATGTCGCAGTGGACGCCAACGGCCATGG
>DASUPA010000311.1:0-4046 GCA_036276335.1 Candidatus Methylomirabilota bacterium
CACGCTGCAGCCGCAGCTCGCGACGCTGCCGGGCGTGCTGCGCGTGACCGTCGAGGGCGGCCGCCCGCTCGCCATGCGCGTCTGGATCGAGCCGGACCGCCTGGCCGCGCTCAACCTGTCGCCCGGCGACGTGCACGCCGCGCTGCGCCGCAACAACTACCTGGCGGCGGTGGGCCGGACCAAGGGCAACCTCGTGCAGGTCGACCTCCTCGCCAACACCGACCTCCGGACCACGAAGGAGTTCGAGGACCTGATCGTCGCCGACCGCGACGGCGCCCTCGTGCGGCTGAGCGACGTGGCGCGCGTGGAGCTCGGGGCGGAGGAGGCGGAGATGGTCGCGAAGTTCAGCGACCGGGAGGCCGTCTACCTCGGCGTCTGGCCGTTGCCCGGCTCGAACGAGATCGACGTCGCGCACCGGCTCCGCGCGGAGATGGAGCGCCTCCGGCCGACGCTGCCGCCGGACGTCGACATGCGGCTGGCGTACGACGCCACCGTGTTCATGGAGAACGCCCTCACGGAGATCACGAAGACGCTGGGGGAGACCATCCTCATCGTGGGCGTCGTCGTGTTCCTGTTCATGGGGTCGCTCCGCACGGCGCTGGTGCCGCTGGTGGCAATGCCCGTCTCGCTGATCGGCGCCGCCATCGTCATGCTGGGCCTCGGCTTCAGCCTCAACCTCCTCACCATGCTCGCCATCGTGCTCTCGGTCGGCCTGGTCGTGGACGACGCGATCGTGGTCGTCGAGAACGTCGAGCGGCACGTGCGGCAGGGCCGGTCGCGCGTCGAGGCCGCCCTCATCGGCGCCCGCGAGCTGCTGGGTCCGATCGTCGCGATGACGATCACGCTCGCCACCGTCTACGCCCCCATCGGCTTCCAGGGCGGCCTCACCGGCACGCTCTTCCTCGAGTTCGCGATCACGCTGGCGGCCGCCGTCGTCGTCTCGGGCTTCGTCGCCCTCACGCTGTCGCCGGTCATGAGCTCGCGCTTCGTGCACCCGCACGGCACGGAGAGCCGGCTGACGGCCCTCGTCGACCGCGTCTTCGCCGTCGTGCGCCGCGCGTACGCCTGGCTGCTCGACGTCGCCCTGCAGATGCGCTGGCCCATCGTGGCGGCGGCGCTGCTCATCATGGCGGCGGCGTGGCCGCTCTACACGTTCTCGCGCCAGGAGCTCGCGCCCGTGGAAGACCAGGGCCACATCAGCATGTTCCTGGAGGCCTCGCCGGACTCCACGCTGGCGGCGACGAACCGCGAGTCGCTGCACATCGTCCGCGCCATCACCGCCTTTCCCGAGGCGCAGTTCATGTGGTCGCTGACGGCGAACTGGGGCGGGTTCGGCGGCATGGTCACCAAGGACTGGCGCGAGCGATCGCGGTCCACCGAGGAGATGTACGGCGCCGTGTTCGGGGCGGTCTCCCAGGTCCCGGGCCTGCGCGTCTTCCCTCGCCTCGACCCGCCGCTGCCCACCCCCGGGCAGTACGACGTCGAGCTGGTGCTCCAGAGCGACGCGCCGCCGCAGCAGATGCTGGAGACGGCGGGCGCCGTCGTCGGCGCCGGCTGGCGGAGCGGCAAGTTCCTCTACGTCGACACCGACCTCAAGATCGATCTGCCCCAGGCGCGCGTCGTGCTGGACCGCGAGCGCGTGGCCGATCTGGGCCTCGACCTGGCCGCGGTGGGGCAGGAGCTCGGCACGCTCCTCGGCGGCGCCTACGTGAACCGGTTCAACTTCTTCGACCGGAGCTACAAGGTCATCCCGCAGATCGGCGACGTCGACCGCGCGACGCTCGGCCCCCTGCTCGACCTGAAGATCCGGACGCCCGGCGGGCAGCTGGTGCCCGTCTCCACCTTCACCCACATCGAGTCGAGCACCGCGCCCCGGACGCTGAACAGGTTCCAGCAGCGGAACGCCGTGCGCGTCTTCGGGGGCGTCAAGCCCGGCGTCACCAAGGAGGAAGGGCTGCGCGTGCTCGAGACGGCCGCGGCCGCCGTCGGCGGACCGGGCGTCGTCATGGACCACGCCGGCGAGTCGCGGCAGATCCGCCGGGAGGGCGCGGCGCTCACGGTCACGCTGGGCTTCGCGGTCGTGCTGATCTACCTCGTGCTGGCGGCGCAGTTCCACAGCTTCCGCGACCCGCTGATCGTGCTGCTGGGCTCGGTCCCGCTGGCCATCTCGGGCGCCCTGCTGTTCAGCTTCCTCGACCTCACCACGATCAACATCTACTCGCAGGTCGGGCTCATCGCGAAGAACGGCATCCTGATCGTCGAGTTCGCCAACACGCTGCAGGCCCGCGGGCTCGCCAAGGCCGACGCGCTGCGGGAGGCGTCCTTGACCCGGCTGCGCCCGGTGCTGATGACCTCGGCAGCCACCGTCTTCGGCCACTTCCCGCTGGTGCTGGTGACGGGCCCGGGCGCGGAGGCTCGGAACAGCATCGGCACCGTGCTGGTCGCCGGCATGACCGTCGGCACGCTCTTCACGCTCTTCGTCGTGCCCGTCTTCTACTCGCTGATCGCCGCGCGGCACAGCCCCGAGGAGGCGCACGACGGCCTCGAGCCCCGGGCGGCGACGCTGGACGGCGCCGTGCGGCGACCGCTCGGCGCCGGCGCGATGGGCTACAGCGAACGATGAGACGGCCGGCCGCGCTCCTCGCCGTGGCGCTCGCGCTCGGCGGCTGCACGCTCGGCCCGGACTATCGCCGGCCCGCCGTGCCGACCCCGCCCGCGTGGCGCGACGCCGGCGTGCCGTCCGACGCCGTCTCGCTGGCCGACCTCGCGTGGTGGGAGCTGTTCGAGGACGAGCAGCTGCGCGCGCTCGTGCACGCCGCGCTCGAGGCCAACAAGGACCTGCGGCTCGCCGTGACGCGGGTGGACCAGGCGCGCGCCCAGCTCGGCATCGCGCGCGCCGCGCAGTTCCCGCAAATCGGTGCCGGCGCGAGCGCGACGACCAACCGGCTCTCGGACACGGTGCGACCGCGGAACCAGGGCGGTGAGGCGGACCTGCTCTCGACCGCCGTCGACCTGACCTTCGAGCTCGACATCTGGGGCCGCCTGCGGCGGGCCAGCGAGGCCGCGCGCGCGGAGCTTCTGGCCAGCGAGGAGACCCGCCACGCCGTGGTGATGACGCTCGTCAGCGACGTGGCCACCACGTACCTCCAGCTCCGCCAGCTGGATCTGGAGCTCGAGACCACGCGCCGGAACGTGGCGTCGCGCCAGGCGTCGCTCCAGCTGGCCCGCGACCGCTTCGACGCGGGCCTCACCTCCGGTCTCGACGTCTCCCAGGCGGAGGCCGAGCTGGCCAGCACGACCGCGCTGATTCCCGACCTCGAGCGACGGATCGCGCAGACCGAGCACCAGATCAGCGTCCTGCTCGGCCGCACGCCCCAGGCGATCGGCCGCGGCCGGCCGCTCACCGCTCACACCACGCCGCCGGCCGTCCCCGCCGGGCTGCCCTCCGCGCTCCTCGAGCGACGGCCGGACGTCCGACAGGCGGAGGCGGCGCTGGTGGCGGCCAATGCGCGCATCGGCGTGGCCAGGGCGGCCTTCTTCCCGCAGATCAGCCTGACGGGACTGTTCGGCGTGGAGAGCGTCGCGCTGTCGGACCTCTTCACGGGACCGTCGCGCATCTGGCAGTTCGGTCCCACGATGACGGTGCCGATCTTCACGGCGGGCCGCAACCGCGCCAATCTCGCGTTCACGGAGGCGCTCCAGCGGGAGGCGCTGGTCCGCTACGAGCAGGCGATCGAGACGGCGTTCCGCGAGGTCGAGGACGCCCTCGTCGCCCACCGGAAGGCGCGGGAGGCGCTGGCCGAGCAGGTGACCGCGGTGCGGGCCTCGCGCGCGGCGCTCAGCATCGCCGAGCAGCGCTACACGAGCGGCCTCACGAGCTACATCGACGTGCTCGACGCGCAGCGCACGCTGCTCGCCGCCGAGGTGGCCGAGAGCCGCACGCTCCTCGCCCAGCTGGTCGCCGTCGTCCAGCTCTACCGCGCCCTCGGCGGCGGCTGGGACATGCAGACCCCGCGCATGACCGAGGGGCGCCACGGCTTCGCCGG
>DASUPA010000312.1:0-3272 GCA_036276335.1 Candidatus Methylomirabilota bacterium
GTCCTGCAGCCGGGGCAGGTGGCCGGCGTGAGTCTCGGACCGAGCAAGACGACGTACAACGACGACATCATCACGGGCTGGGTGGGGGTCGGCTCGCAGCTCGACGGGCTCGGCCACATCGGCGTGGACTACGTCTATTACAACTGCGTGAAGGCCGCGGACTTCGCGCACGCCGATGGGCTCAAGAAGTACGGCATGGAGAAGATCCCCGCCATCGCCACCCGCGGCGTGCTGCTCGACATGGCCGGCCTGCTCGGCGGCGATCCCGTCAAGGAAGGTACAGCGTTCAACCGGCCGCAGATCGAGGCCGCGATGAAGCGGCAGGGCATCAAGTCGATCGAGCGGGGCGACGTGGTGCTGTTCTACACGGGATGGACGAAGCTCATCGGCAAGGACAACAAGCGCTACAACAGCGGGGAGCCCGGCCTCGGCGTCGACGGCGCCAAGTACCTCGCCTCCCTCGGCGTCGCCATGGTCGGCGCCGACACCTGGGGCCTGGAGGTGCTGCCGTTCGAGAAGGACGCCGGTGTCTTCGAGGTGCACCAGATCCTCCTGCCGCTGAACGGCGTCTTCATCCTCGAGAACATGAACACCGAGGAGATGGTGAAGGATCAGGCGTGGGAGTTCCTCTTCACGCTCGGCCCGGCCCGGATCACCGGGGCGGTGCAGGCCATCATCAACCCGATCGCCATCAAGTAGAGGCTCGGCGGCGCGTCCTGGATCCCCTGGACGAGGGCGCGACGCTCGGTGCGCGGGCGCGAGCGGGGCTGGTCGCCTCGCTCGCGCTCGTCCCCTCCGTCTTCGTCTACGGCACCGTCTTCGGCGGGCTCGCGGTCCAGGCGGGGCTCTTCCCCCTCGAGGTGTGGGGCATGTCGGTGCTGGTCTTCGCCGGCGCCTCGCAGTTCGTCGCCGTGCCGATGATCGCGGCCGGGGCGCCGCCGCTCGCGGTCGTGCTCACCACCTACGTCGTCAACATGCGTCACTACCTCATGGCGGCGACCCTGGCGCCGTCGTTCGGGCGGTTCCGGCGGCCCTGGCTGGCGCTCATCGCACACGTGATCAACGACGAGTCGTTCGCGGTGACGGTGGCGCGGTCGCGGCCGCCAGACCCGGGCATCTACATCGGAAGCGCCGCCGCCGTCTGCGGCGCGTTCCTCGCCGGCGTCGTGACCGGCACGCTGCTCGGAGGCCTCGTCGCCGACCCCGAGCGCTACGGGCTCGACTTCGCGTTCCCCGCCGTGTTCCTGGCCCTGGTCGCCGTGCAGCTGCGGCGCCGCGCCGACTGGCTGGTGGCGGTCGCCGCCGCCGTGCTCGCCGTCGCGATCGCCATCCTCGTCCCGGGCAACTGGCACATCGTCATCGCGGGGCTGGCGGTCAGCGCGGCGGGCGCGCTGCTGCTGCCCGTGGAGGAGACCGCGTGAGGCTGCACGTCTGGCTCACCATCGCCGGCATGGCCGTCGCCACCTACCTGACCCGCGCACCGCTGTTCCTCGTGCTCGCGCGCCGCCCGCTGCCGCCCCGCGTGCGCGCGTGGCTGCGGCTGGTGCCGCTGGCCGTGCTCCCCGCGCTCGCGATTCCGATGGTGCTGGTGCGCGACGGCCGCCTGGCGGCGAGCCTCGCGCACCCGCCGCTCTGGGGGGCGCTCGTGGTGTTCGTGCTCGCGGCGCGGGGCGTGAACCTGCTCGTCTCGGTGGGCTGTGCGGTCGCGCTGGTGGCGCTGCTGCGGGCGCTCGGCTAAGATCGTCGCGACGATGACCGAGGTGTTCACGCCGGCGGAGCGCGCCGCCCTCGCGCCGTACTTCACGAATCTCGACGGCCCGGTCTTCGCGCTGGTGAACCTCCCCGAGGTGGTCAAGGGCGCGCTGTTCGCCCGGTACTCACGCTCGCCGAAGTCGCTCCGGCGCCTGTACCTCGACGAGTTCGCGGTCGCGGGCGCGCCGTCCCCGGCGCCGGCGGCGGCCGCCGGGACGGCGCGCGCCGAGCAGCTCTACGAGCGGGTCTTCGTCGAGTACGGCGACGACTCGGTCGCCCAGCTCGGCGGCGTGCACCTCGCCTGCGAGGGCGCGTCGAACCTCCTGACGAAGGTCCTCGAGTGGGGCCGGCTGATGGCCTACCTCGAGCAGTCCACCCGCTACATCCCGTACGACGACCGGCCCGGCGGGCGGTACCGCTATCACGTGCCGGCCGAGCTCACCGGGGCCCTGCAGGAGCGGTTCGTGGCGACGCTCGATGCCGCCTTCGACACCTACCGCGCGTGGCTGCCCCGCATGCGAGAGCACTTCGAGCGCCGGTTCCCGCGCGACGGCGCGACCTCCGAGGCCGTGTGGCGCGCGACGATCCGCGCCAAGGCGCTCGACACGCTGCGCGGGCTCTTGCCGGCGGCGACGGTCTCGAACGTCGGCATCTTCGGCACCGGCCAGGGGTACGAGCAGCTCCTGCTCCGCATGCGCGCGCACCCGCTGCGCGAGGTGCGCGACTACGCCGATCTCATGCTGGTGGAGCTGCGCAAGGTCATCCCCGCCTTTCTCCGCCGCGTGGACCTGCCCGATCGCGGCGGCGCCTGGTCGGCCTATCTCGCCAGCACGCGCGCGGCGACGGAGCAGACGGCGGCGCACGTCCTCGGCGACGCTGCCCCCGAGCCGCGCGAGGAGGTGACGCTGACCGACTTCGACCCCGAGGGCGAGGTGAAGGTGGTGGCGGCCGCGCTCTACGCCGCCTCGGCGCTGCCGGACGACCAGCTGCTCGCGGCGGCGCGCTGCCTGAGCCCCGCCGAGCGGGCGGCCGTGCTTGCGGCCTACGTCGGCAAGCGCACGAACCGCCGGCACAAGCCCGGGCGCGCCTTCGAGCGCACCAGCTATCGCTTCGACGTCCTGGCCGACTACGGTGCCTTCCGCGATCTCCAGCGGCATCGCCTGCTGTCGCTCGAGTGGCAGCGGCTGTCGCCGCGGCACGGCTCGGTGATGCCGGAGGCGGTGGCCGAGGCCGGCGCGCGTGACGACTGGGAGCGGACCCTCGCGGCCTCCGCCACCCTCCACGACGCCATTGCCGCCGCGGGCCTGCTCGAGGTGGCGCCCTACGCGGTGGCCATGGCCCATCGCGTGCGCTTCTATCTCGAGATGAACGCGCGCGAGGCGATGCATTTGATCGAGCTGCGCAGCGCGCCGCAGGGCCATCCGTCCTACCGGCGGATCGCACAGGCGATGCACCGCCTGATCGAGCAGCGTGCCGGGCACCGTGCCATCGCGGCGGCGATGTCGTTCGTCGACCACACG
>DASUPA010000313.1:0-2657 GCA_036276335.1 Candidatus Methylomirabilota bacterium
GCGCGAGCGCGCGCACTCCTCGTGCAGCACGGCGGACATCATCACGTCGGCGCCGCCGCCGCCGTACTTCTCGTCGTACTCGAGCCCGAAGAAGCCGAGCTCCCCCATGCGGCGCCACAGCGACTTCGGCATCCGCCCGGCGGCCTCCCACTCCTCCACGTGCGGCGCCACGTCCTTGTCGACGAACGCCCGCACCGAGGCCCGGAACATCTCGTGCTGCTCGCTGAAGACCTTCACGCTGGCTCCTTCCTGCCGCCCCGCCGGAATGCCGGATCGTACGCGCCCGGCGAGGCCTCCGTCAAACCGTCCGCCACGCGGCGCCTACCGGCGTCTCGGGCGGGCGAGCTCCGGCTCTATCGGACCGCCACCGTCGGGGACTCTACCGTCGCCTGGAACCATTTGACTGCCGCGCCCGCGGCGCCTATGGTCGCTGCGCATGCGACGTCGGGCGTTCCTGGCGACACTCATCGCAGCCACCGCGCGGCCAGGACGTGCGGCCGCCCAGCCCGCGACGAAGATGCCGCGGGTCGGATATCTGTTCTCCTTCACGCCGGCCAGCGGGCGGCATTACTGGGAGGCGTGCCGGCACGGTCTGCGCGAGCTGGGATACGTGGAGGAGCGGACGATCCGCCTCGAGCCGCGCTGGGCGAACGAGCGTCACGAGGCGCTGCCCGCGCTGGTCGCCGACCTCCTCCGCGCGCAGGTCGACGTCATCGTCACCGCGGCGACGCCGGCGAGCCAGGCGGCGAGAGCCGCGACACGAACGGTGCCGATCGTCATGGTGGCCGTGGCCGAGCCCGTGAGAGCCGGGCTCGTGGAAACGCTCGCCCGGCCGGGCGGGAACGTGACGGGCCTGACCCTGCTGACCCCGGAGCTCAGCGGCAAGCGCGTCGAGCTGCTCGTGGCCGTCGTCGGCGCCCTGCCCCGGCTCGCGGTGCTCGTGAATCCCGGGAACTTCAGCCACACCGTCTTCCTGGAGGAGACGCGCACGGCGGCGCAGGCGACCGGGAGCACCGTGCACGCGGTGGAGGCACGGACGCGCGAGGAGCTGGAGCCGGCGCTCGCCGCCGCGCACGCACGCGCCGACGCGCTCATCGTCTTCGACGACCCGGTGCTCTGGAGTCATCGCGCGCGCCTCGTCGACCTGGCCGCGAGGCGGCGGCTCCCCATGATGTACGGGTACCGGGAGTTCGTCGACGAGGGCGGCTTGATGTCGTACGGTCCCAGCCGCCCCGACCTGTACCGGCGCACCGCCACCTACGTCGACAAGATCCTCAGGGGCGCCCGTCCCGCCGAGCTGCCGGTGGAGCGGCCGACGAGGTTCGAGCTCGTCGCCAATCTCCGGGCGGCGGCGGCCATCGGCGTGACGATGCCTCCGGCGCTGCTGGCCCGCGCCGACGCGATCATCCAGTAGCGCCGGTAATGCTCGGCGCGCGGACGACCCGCGCCGGTCTCCTGGAGTATGATCCCGCCGAGGAGACCACACATGGCGATATCCGTAGGGTTCATCGGCGTCGGCAACATGGGCAATCCGATGGCGGGCAACGTCCTCAAGGCGGGCTTTCCGTTCACCGTCTTCGACCGGAACCCGGCCGCCATGAGCAACCTCGTGGCCGCGGGCGCGCGCAAGGCCGGCTCGGCCCAGGAGGTCGTGGACCAGTCGGAGGTCGTGCTGACCTGCCTGCCCGCCTCGCCCGACGTGGAGGCGCTCTACCTCGACGCCGGCGGCCTCGTGGAGCGCGCCCGGCCGGGCACGATCCTCATCGACCTCAGCAGCGTGCTGCCGTCGACGCCGCGGAAGATCGAGCCGCGCGCCCGGGCGCGCGGCGTGCACTTCCTCGAGGCGCCGGTCAGCGGGGGCGTGACGGGCGCGCGGGCGGCGACGCTGGCCGTGATGGTCGGCGGCGACGCCGAGGTGCTGGAGCGCGTGCGGCCGGTGCTGCGGGCGATCGGCCCGAACATCTTCCACGTGGGTCCCGTGGGCGCCGGCAACACCGTGAAGGCCATCAACAACATGATGGCGTCCGTGAACTCGCTCGCCATGATGGAAGGCCTCGTGGTCGGTCTCAAGGCCGGCCTGGATGCGATGACGATCTACGAGGTCGTCAAGGCCAGCAGCGGCGGCAGCAAGGCGCTCGAGCGGATTCCGGCCAACATCGTGCCGCGGAACTTCGCGCCGGGCTTCAAGGTGCAGCTGATGAACAAGGACCTCGAGACGTTCAACACGATCGCCAAGGAGCTGCACGTGCCCGTCAGCTTCGCCAACGTCGCCCAGCGCTACCAGCAGGCGGCGCTCGCCGCCGGTCTCGGCGAGCAGGACACGACGTCGGCGTTCAGGGTCATCGCGCGGCTGGCCGCGCTCGAGGAGCGCTGAGGGTCGCGGCTCGCCGCATCCGAGCGGGAGCCCGGCCGGCTCAGCGCGCGAGCGCGTTGAGCATGACGCTGAGCCCGAGACGCGCGCCCACGGCGAGGCCGGCCTCGTTCATCTCGAACTCCGGCGCGTGGTGCGGATGGGGCAGGCCGTCGGTGGGCGCGATGCCGACCCGGAAGTAGCAGCCGGGTCGCGCCCTGAGGAAGAGGCTCATGTCGTCGCTGGCCATCACGGGCGGCCCGGCGTGCAGGGCGCCGGCGCCCAGCTCGGCCGTCACGCAGTCGCG
>DASUPA010000314.1:0-2691 GCA_036276335.1 Candidatus Methylomirabilota bacterium
GCATTATAGCCGCTGGCCGTCGGCGGCTTCCAGGCGCCGGCTCGGTGGTCCGGCGATTGCTGCACCGGAGGTCATGAACATCACCAGCCTGCTCGTCGGGGCCGGCGCGGGGGCCGGTCTCATGTACCTGCTCGACCCCGACCAGGGGAACCGCCGTCGGGCCCTCGTGCGCGACCAGCTCGTGCACGCGGGTCATCTCACGGGCGACGCCGTGGACACCACCTCGCGCGACGTCCGCAACCGGGCGCGCGGCGTGGTGGCGGAGCTGCGGTCCCGGCTCAGCCCGGAGGGCGACGTGCCCGACGATCGCCTGCGCGAGCGCGTGCGCGCCCGGCTGGGGCAGATCGTCCGCTACGCCCACTCCATCGAGGCCACCGTCGACGGCGGCCGCGTGACCCTGCGCGGCCCCGTGCTGGCGGACGACGTGGCCGGGCTCGTCCGCCGCATCGAGCGGGTGCCCGGCGTGCGGGAGGTGGACGACCAGCTGGAGCTGCACGCCGAGCCAGGGAGCGTGCCCGGGCTTCAGGGGGCGCAGACGAGCCGCGGCCAGGTCCTGCCGTTCATGCGCGGCGCGCTGTCGCCGACGGCGCGTCTGGCCACCGGCCTCGGCGGGGCGATGCTGGCGCTCTGGGGGCTGCGGCGACTCGACGCCGCCGGAGTGCCGGTGGCGCTGATCGGAATGGCGATGCTGGCCCGTGGGGTGGGCGCGCCACCGCTCACCGATCTGGTCGACGACCTCCGACGCGCGCTGCCGAGCTGAGCGGGGGCGGCCAAGCCGGGCGGAGTCGGGGCCTCCGACGGCGCCGACGGCGCCGGCGGCTCAGGGCAAGAGATCGGACACGCGGATCGACACGTCCGGCAGGGCGAGCGGAGCGATCGAGCGCGCGCGCCCGAGGCTCGTGACGGCGCGATATCGCCAGCCGAACGGCGCCGCCGGATCCTCGACCGGATCGCGCCGCACCTCCAGCACCCGATCGACGAGATTGACGATCCAGTAGTCGGCCACGCCGGCACGGGCGTAGAGGCTGCCCTTGTGCTCCCGGTCCAGCGCCAGGCTCGATTCGCTCACCTCGACGACGAGGACGGCTCCCGACGGATGGTGATGCTTGTAGTCGAGGAAGCTCCCCGGCACCACGGCGACGTCCGGCTCGGGCTCGGACTCGTCGTCGAGCGCCAGCGGGCCCTGGCCGCGCACCTCCCACCCGGGTCCGAAGGCGGCACGCAGCGTCTCCTCGACCGCGCGGAGGGCGGCGAAGTGGCCGCTGCCCTGCGGCTCCGCGACGACGAGCTGCCCGCCGAGCAGCTCCATCCGGTCGCCCGGCGGAAAGAAGCCGACCTCGATCAGGCGCTCGTACTCGACGCGCCGCCAGCGCCGTGTCCTGATCTCCGCCTCGGGCATGCGTCGAGGCTAGCGACCCCGGCGCGGCCCGTCAATGTCCGGTGATAGAGACGCGGTCCGGTGGGGGACGGAGAGGCGGTCTGGTGACGGAGACGCGTCCGGTGGCGATGTCGTCGCGCGGTCAGCGCGTGACGCGGTCGGTCTTCGCGGGCTCGAACCGCCCCGTCGTGGCGAGCGCCCACAGCACGCGCCAGGCGCCGCGGGTGGCGAGGAGCCAGTAGGTCTGGCAACGGAACGTGCCCCAGAACTTCTGGCGCCACGTCGTGCGCCGGACGTCGACGTCCCGCGGCAGGTACGGGCGCAGGCTCTCGATCAGGTCCTGCGTCACGATGCCGCCCACCCAGATGCTCAGGCCGAGCGAGATCGACGGCAGCGCGACCCCCAGCAGGAAGAGGACGGGCTGATCGCTGAACCGGTAGGCCAGGTGCCAGCCGAGGAAGCCCACCACCGGATAGACGAGGGCGGCGATCGGCCACTCCACGACCTTGTTGCCCACGTGCCGGCCCAGCTGTGCGGCGTTGAACGCGGTCGGCGCCGTGCGCCACTCGCGCCACAGCACGGCGATGTCGTCGAGCACCCCGCGGTACCAGCGCGCGTTCTGGCGGATCATCTTCTCCGTCGTCTCCGGCAGGTCCACCAGCTCGAGGAGCGGCATCGGTGCCATGCGGATGCCGCGGGCGCCGAGGACGTAGCCGAGCGTCGAGTCCTCGGTGGCGCCGGAGGTCGGGAAGCCGCCCAGCGACTGGAGCACGTCGAGCCGCAGGAACTGGTTGTGGCCGAGGCAGATCTGCGAGCGCCGGAAGGCCAGCTCGAACAGCGGGCGGATGAGCCGCGCCAGCGCCGGCCGGCGCGCCGCCAGCCCGGCGAACCACCGCACGCGGCAGGCCTCGCCGATGAGCCGCGCGATCGACACGCGGATGAAGATGGACGACTGCTGGACGGCGCACACGCGCCCGCGCGCGTCGTGCCGCTCGAAGTTCGCCAGCGACAGCGTGACCCCCTGGTAGGCCAGCCGGTCGCTCCCCTTCAGCACCTCCGCCGCGAGCCAGCGATAGACGTTGCGGTCCGGCACCGAGTCCGCATCGCTGACGCCGATCCAGACCCGCGCCGGATCGTGGCCGTTGCCGAGCACGGCCCGGAGGCTCTCGGGCCGCAGCGCCCAGTTGAGCTGGTGGGCCTTGCGCCCCGCGGTGGGGAGCGTGACGATCGTCAGCATCTTCTGCTGCCACGGCGGTAGCGTGTCGCGGAAGCGGCGCACGAGCTCGGCGGTGGCGGCCTCCATGAGCGGATGG
>DASUPA010000315.1:0-7044 GCA_036276335.1 Candidatus Methylomirabilota bacterium
GTCGCCACGCCGGCGGGATAGAGCTCCCCGGTGTAGACGTTCAGCAGGGTGCCGCCGCGGACGTAGAGGTCGGCCGGCGCCGCGCCGCGCGCGACGTCGGTGAGCCGGCGCCGCTCGCTCGCCGTCACTTCGTGTGGCGACCGCCTGAACGATAGGCCGCCGTGCCCGCGCGCACGCCGGCCCGCAGCCCGCGGCTGATCCGCGTCGCCTCGTCGACGGCCCGCCGGACCCGCGGCTGGGCGTCGCGGATCGCCTTGCCGATCGTGACGCGGGTCCGCCGCTCGACACGCTTGAGCCGCTTGCGCGCGTCCCCGCGCAGCGTCCGCGTCTGGAGCTCGAGCTGCCGGAGCTGCTTCTGCAGCGCCTTCCACTGCTCGTCCAAGCCCGCCATGCGCGCCTCCTTCACTGCCGGCAATTATGCTGGGTGCGAGGCGGGCGCGTCCACTCCGCGCTCGCTACAATACCCGCATGAGCGAGGCGATCGTCGTCAGCGGCGCGGTCCGTGTCCCGGCGGCGGCGCTCACGGTCCGCGCCGTCCGCGCGTCCGGTCCCGGCGGGCAGAACGTCAACAAGGTCGCCACGAAGATCGACCTCCGCGTCGACCTCGACCGCGTCGAGGGACTGACGGACGCCGCGCGCGTCCGCCTCGACGCGCTGGCCCGCCACCGGCTCGACGCCGACGGCCGCCTCGTCGTCACCAGCCAGGCGACGCGCAACCAGGCGCGCAACCTCGAGGACGCGCGCGACAAGGTGCGCGCGCTCATCGCCGCCGCCCTCGTGCGCCCCCGGCCGCGCAGGGCGACGGCGCCGGGCCCGGTGGCGCGCGAGCGGCGGCTGGCGGCGAAGCGGACGCGCGGCGCGGTCAAGCGACTGCGCGCGCGCCCGCCCGCCGACGACTGAGCCGCGGACGTCGCGCGCGACTGACGTGGCGACGGACCCGGCCCGGGAGGTGGCGGCGATCGAGTCGTCGGCGCGGCGCGTCCGCACGCCGACGGGCGACGGCACGATGGTCTGGCGCATCTGGGGCGCGGGTCCGCCGCTGGTCCTGCTGCACGGCGCGAGCGGCTCGTGGACCCACTGGATCCGCAACGTCCCGTCCCTCGCGACGCGGTTCAGCGTTCACGTGCCCGACATGCCGGGCTTCGGCGACTCCGACGCGCCACCGCCGCCCCACACCGCCGAGGGGCTCGCCGCCCTCGTGGCCGCCGGGATCGACGGCGTGCTGCCGCCGCCCCGGGGCCTCGACATCGCCGGCTTCTCGTTCGGCGGGATCGTGGGCGGCATCGTCGCCGCGCGCCTGGGACGCCGCGTGGGCACGCTGGTGCTGCTGGGTCCCGGGGGCTTCGGGCTGCCCCGGGCGCCGATGCGCGCGCTCGTCCCCATCACGCCCGGGATGACGGCCGCCGAGGTCGCGCAGGCGCACCGCGAGAACCTGCACGTCATGATGATCGCGGACCGCGCCAGGATCGACGACCTCGCCGTCTTCCTCCAGGCGGCGAACGTGGCCCGGGCGCGCTTCCGCTCCGGCGGCATCCCGGAGTCCGACGCGCTGGCGCGGGCGCTGCCGGCCGTCACCGCGCGCCTCGCCGGCATCTGGGGCGCGCGCGACGCCTTCGTCGGCCCGGACGTCGAGGAGCGCCGCCGCCGGCTGGCCGCCCACCGGCCCGACGTCGACTTCCGCGTACTCGACGCCGGCCACTGGGTGACCTACGAGGCGGCGGACGAGGTCAACGCCGCGCTCCTCGAGATGCTGCGGCGGTGAGGCGCCCGGCGCCACGTGGCGCCGGGCGCGCAGCTCACTTCGTCGTCTTCGGCGACGCGGCCCCTCGGCCGGAGTCCTGCTGGATGAAGCGGGCGTCGACGGTCTTCTTGTCGGCGCCGCGATAAAGGCCAATCACGGTCACCCCCTCGCCCGTCGTGAGGGCGCTGCGGATACCGGGATCGACCTGGGCCATATCGACGTCGAGCGTCTGGCCGGCGTCCGTCTTCAGCGTCAGCGTGTTGCCGGAGACCGAGGCCACGGTGCCGTGAATCCGCTGCCAGGCCTGATCCGTGGTTGCGCCTGACTGCCCGACGACCGCCCCGCCGCGCGAGGGATCCGACGAGTCCTGCTGCACGTACTGGGCGGTGAACCGGTTCGCCTGGCCGGGCGCGCCGATGATCGTGGCCTTCTCGTTCGGCGTGAGCGCGCTGCGGACGGCGGGATCGACCTTCGACACGTCGACGGCCAGCGTGCGACCGTCGTCCGTCTTGAACGTCAGCGTGTTGCCCTGCACGCCGACGACGCTGCCGTGAATTCGCTGCGACTCCTGCGCGGTCGTGCCGGACGTCTGCGCGAGCGCCGCGGCGGACGTGCCGGCCACGAGCGCCACGCTCATCAGCGTTGCAAGAAATACGTTCCTCATGGCGTCCCCCTTTCCCGTCGAGACGCAGCAAGGGGGATGCCGCTAGAAGCCCAGCGTGCGCACCTCCTCGCGGAAGCGCCGCACGTTGGCGAGCTTGACGTCCTCGTAGCCGCGGATCAGGTCCGGCAGCGCGGCGAGCTTCACGGCCCGGTCGTAGGAGTCCGCGCCGAGGCCGGCCAGCGCCTTGTCGACCAGCGCAACGTACTCGCCGATCAGCGCCCGCTCCACGCGCCGGACCTCGGGCCAGCCGAACACGTCCAGCGCGCCGCCCCGCACGCCGCGCATGGCGCGGAGCGCGCGGAAGACGGAGTCGAACCACCGGCCGAAGCGGATCTTGCGCTCCCAGCCGAGCGCGCGGAGCAGCGGCGGGTGCAGGTTGTACTGCACGGTGACGCCGTCCGGGTACTCCTCCTTCAGCGCCGCGGCGAGGTCGTTCCTCAGGTGGAGCCGTGCCACCTCGTACTCGTCCTTGTACGCCATCAGCTTGAAGAGGTAGCGCGCGACCGCCTCGCTCAGCGCGGTGCGCCCCGGGGCCACGCGCCGCTCGGCGTCGACCACGCGACGCACGACGTCGATGTAGCGGCGGGCGTACGCGGCGTCCTGGTAGTCGATCAGCTCGGGCACGCGGATCTCGAGGAGCCGTCGCGTCTCGCCCGCGGCCGCGACCGACTCGACCAGCGCGCGCGCCTCCGCGGTGAGCGGGGCCGTCGTCTCCATGGCGCCCACGCGCCGGCGCTTGAGGGTGGTGGCCCACGTCGGATCGGCGACGGCCAGCCGGCCCGCGCGGAACGCCTGGGTGTTCGTCGCGACCGACACGCCGTTGAGCTCGATCGCCCGCTCGATGGCCTCGGCCGCCACCGGGATGGCGCCCGCCTGGTAGGCGGCGCCCAGCACGATGAGGTTCGCGGCCATGTGATCGTCGAACAGCGTCTCCGCCAGCCCGATCGCGTCGAGGAAGGCGTTCTCGTCCTTGCGCGTGCACCGGTTGATGGAGGTCAGCAGGCCGCCCGCGTCGGGGAAGTGCACGTCGGGCTTCGTGACCATGGCCCCCGTCGGCACCTGGCTCGTGGAGACCACCGCGATCGTCTTGTCGGACCGCGCGTGGTCGAGGTTCTGCGGCGCAGTCGCCACGAGGACGTCGAAGCCGAGATAGCAGTCGGCGCCGCCGGCCGCGACCTTCGCCGACACCTCCTCGCGGCGGTCGAAGATCTTGAGATGGGAGACGACGGGCCCGCCCTTCTGGCTGAGCCCCGTCTGGTCGAGGCCCCGCACGTGCTTGCCGTCCAGCAGGGCCGCGGTGCCGAGGATCTGGTTGACGGTCACCACGCCGGTGCCGCCGATGCCCGTCATGAACACGGACGCGGTGCCGGGCACGCGCCGCGCCGGCTCGGGGAGCGGGCGGTCGACGCTGAAGCCCGACCGCGCCGTCTTCCGCGGGGCGCCCTTCGGGATGACGGTCAGGAAGGACGGGCAGTCGCCGCGCAGGCACGAGTAGTCCTTGTTGCAGGACGACTGGTGGATCTGGGTCTTGCGCCCGAACTCCGTGTCGACCGGCTGCACGGACAGGCAGTTGGACTTCACGCCGCAGTCGCCGCAGCCCTCGCACACGGCCTCGTTGATGAAGACGCGGAGGGCCGGGTCCTCGAGCTTGCCGCGCTTGCGCAGCCGCCGCTTCTCGGCGGCGCAGCGCTGATCGTGGATGAGCACGGTGACGCCGGGCGTGTCGCGCAGCAGCCGCTGCGCCTCGTCGAGCCGGTCGCGGTGCCACACCTGGGCCAGGCGGGCCCACGTCACGCCGTGACCGTACTTGGAGGGGTCGTCGGTGGTGACGATGATGCGCTTGACGCCCTCGGCCTCGAGGAGGCGCGTCATCTCGGGGACGGGCATGGCGCCGGCGGCGTCCTGACCGCCCGTCATCGCCACCGCGGAGTTGTAGAGGATCTTGAAGGTGATGCTGGTGCCGGCGGCGACCGCCTGGCGGATGGCCAGCGAGCCGGAGTGGAAGAAGGTGCCGTCGCCGAGATTCTGGAACATGTGCTTCATCTCGGTGAACGGCGCCATGCCCACCCACTGCACGCCCTCGCCGCCCATGTGGGTGGTGCCGACGGTGTGGCGCTCGGGCATGGCCAGGGCCATGCCGTGGCAGCCGATGCCGCCGCCGGCCATGGAGCCCTCGGGCACGACGGTCGAGCGATTGTGGGGACAGCCCGAGCAGAAGAACGGCTGGCGCGCCAGCGTCAGCGGCGCCGGGCGCTCGCGGAGGGCTTCGAGCAGGGCGACCCGGGCCGTGATAGAACCGAGACTGATTCTTCGCTCAAGGCGGGACGCGAGCAGCAGCGCGATTTTATCAGCGTCCAGCTCGCCGTTGGCCGGGACGAGCGGCCGGCCCTGCTCGTCCTGCTTGCCGACGACGCGCGGCCGGTCGGCCTGGTTGTAGAGGACGTCGCGGATGAACATCTCCACGAACGCGCGCTTCTCCTCGACGACGAACAGCTCCTCGAGGCCGCGCGCGAACTCCCGCACGATCGTCGGCTCCATCGGCCACAGCAGGCCGACCTTCAACAGCCGGATGCCATAGTGCGCGAGCGCGGCGTCGTCCAGCCCCAGCTCGCGCAGCGCCTCGCGCAGGTCGTAGTACGTCTTTCCGGGCGCGGCGATGCCCAGCCAGGCTCCGGGCGACGGCACGGTGATCTTGTTGAGGGGGTGCGCGGCGGCGAAGGCCTTCGCCGCCTCCAGGCGTCCGTACTGGATCTCCCGCTCCAGCTCGAGGCCGTAGGGCGGGAGCAGCATCGGGTTCTGCGTCGGACGCCACGGCTTGCCTTCCCAGGTGAAGCCGGGGTCCCGGATGACCACGCGCTCGGGATGGACCTCCGCGGTCCCGATCTCGTCCGCGACGTTCGTGACGATCTTGAAGCCGACCCAGAGGCCGGAGTAGCGCGACATCTCGAAGCCGTAGCGGCCGAGATCGAGGATCTCCTGCACGCTGCCGGGGAAGAGCGTCGGGAAGAGCGCGTCGTAGAACGCGACCTCGGAGTGCGTCGGCAGCGTGGAGGACTTGGACAGCGGGTCGTCGCCGCCGACCGCCAGCACGCCGCCGTAGCGGCCGAGGCCCGCGTAGTTGGCGTGCTTGAAGATGTCGCCGGTGCGGTCGACGCCGGGGCCCTTGCCGTACCACATGCCCAGCACGCCGTCGTACTTCGGGGACGGGAACATGTTCGCGAGCTGGGCGCCGTAGATGGCGGTCGCGCCGAGATCCTCGTTGACGCCGGAGATGAAGACGACGTTGTGCTCGGCGAGGAGCTTCGGGTTGCGCTCCAGCGTGAGGTCGAGCCCGCCCAGGGGCGAGCCCCGGTACCCGGACACGAGCGTCGCCGTCCGGAGGCCCCGGCGCTTGTCGGCGCGGTGCTGGTCGAGCGGGAGCCGGACCAGCGCCTGGATGCCGGAGAGGAAGATCGTGCCGTCTTCCTGGCGGTATTTCGCGTCGAGTGAGAACGAGTCGTTGATGGTCATGCTCTCCTCAGGGAACCGCGTGTGGGCGCCACGGAAGCCGTCCGGTCGTATGATACGGGCGCGCCGACACGGGCGCAAATCTCACCACGCGCGACGCGGAGACACGCGCGACACGGAGACGCGATGGCACTCGCACTCGGCCTGATGATCGAGGGGCAGGAGGGGCTCACCTGGGACCGGTGGCGCCGGCTCGCGCGCCTGGCGGAGGACGGCGGGTTCGAGTCGCTCTTCCGCTCGGATCACCTCACCGGCCTCTTCGGCGACGCCCGCCGGCCGTCGCTCGACACGTGGGCCTCGCTCACGTGGCTCGCCACCGCCACCGCGCGCATCCGCTTCGGGCCCCTGGTGTCACCGCTGACCTTCTACCACCCGGCCCTGCTGGCGAAGCGGGCGGCCGCCGTGGCGGAGCTGGCGGCGGGGCGGCTCGACCTCGGCGTCGGCGCCGGCTGGCACGAGGGCGAGCACCGCATGTTCGGCATCCCGTTCCCGTCGGTGAAGGAGCGGCTCGACCGGCTCGAGTGCGGCGCGCGCGCGATCCGCGCGCTGTGGCAGGGCAAGCCCGTCAGCCTCTCCCAGGCCTACTATCCCCTCGTCGACGCCGAGAGCTACCCGCTGCCGCCGGGAGGGCGGGTGCCGCTCGTGATCGGCGCGCGCGGCGAGCGGCGGGCGCTCAAGATCGTGGCCGCGCACGCCGACGAGTGGAACGTCACGCGCGTGACCTTCGACGACTACGCCGCCAAGCGGGCCGTGCTGGAGACGCACTGCGCGGCCGCCGGCCGCGACCCGCGCGCCATCGCCCGCTCCCTCATGGTTCCCGTCATCGTCGGCCGGACGCCCGCGGAGATCGCCGCCCGCCACGAGCGGGCCCGCCAGATCTTTCCCCGCATGCCGCCGGACGAGGCCGGCTGGCGCGCCGCCGGCTTCCTCCACGGGACGCCGGACCGGATCGTCGCCGACCTGAAGCGCTGGGAGGGGCTCGGCGTGGGCCGGGCGATGCTGCAGATGCTCGACATGGAGGACACCGCCGCCATGGAGCTGCTGGCGCGCGAGGTCGTCCCCGCCTGCCGGTGACCGTGCGCCCCTGCCGACCGCCGAGTGCGCAGCGCTGCGATGCGCGCGTCCCGGGCCG
>DASUPA010000316.1:0-3670 GCA_036276335.1 Candidatus Methylomirabilota bacterium
GCCGGCGGCGTCGGGCTGGAGGCGCTGTCGCGCGGGGCGGCCCACGTCACGTTCGTCGAGCGCGACGCGCGCGCGGTGGCCGCGCTGCGCGAGAACATCGCCGCGCTGGGCGTCGGCGGCGCCGCGCGGGTCGTCCGGGACGACGTCCTGCGCGCGCTGGCCGCGCTCGCGCGCGCGGGCGAGCGCTTCGGGCTGGTCTTCCTCGACCCGCCCTACGAGACGGACCTCGCCGCGCGGACGCTCGGCGCGCTCGGGGACGGCGCGCTCGTGGCCGACGGCGGGCTGGTGATCGCCCAGCACCTGACCAAGCGCGCGCCGCCCGACGTCGCCGGCGTGCTGCGGGCGTTCCGCGCGCGCCGGTTCGGGGAGACCACCTTGACTTTCTTTCGAGCGGGCGGCTACGATGCCCAAACGCCACCCACGCCCGAGCGAGGTTGACCCGTGTCCAAGCGCGCCGTGTATCCCGGCATGTTCGACCCGATCCACAACGGCCACGTGGACGTCATCCAGCGCAGCCTGCAGATCTTCGACGAGCTGATCGTGGCGGTGGTCGCCAACCCGTCGAAGCAGCCGCTGTTCACGGCCGGCGAGCGCCTGGAGATGCTGGACGAGGCGACGGCCAACCTCGGTCTCGGTCCGCACCTGCGCATCGTCGCCTTCGACGGCCTGCTGATCGACCTCGTCGCCCGCGAGCGCGCCGACTGCATCGTGCGCGGCATCCGCGCCGTGTCGGACTTCGAGTACGAGTTCCAGATGGCGCTCATGAACCGCAAGCTGCGCTCCAACGTCGAGACGGTGTTCCTCATGCCGCACGAGCGGTACACCTACATCTCGTCGCGCCTCATCAAGGAGGTGGCGAGCTTCGGCACCTCGGTGGCCGGCATGGTGCCGCCCGTGGTGGAGAAGCGCCTCACCGAGAAGTTCCCCCTCCGATGATGCTCGCCGACCGGCTGAGGACGCTCGCCCCGTCGTCGACGCTCGCCGTCCAGGCGAAGGCCAAGGAGCTGCGCACGCGCGGCATCGACGTCATCTCGTTCGGCGCGGGCGAGCCCGACTTCGACACGCCCGAGCGCATCAAGGAGGCGGCGGTGGCCGCGATGCGCCGCGGCCAGACGAAGTACACCGAGGTCGGCGGCATCCCGGAGCTCCGCCAGGCGGTGTGCGCCAAGCTGCGGCGCGACAACGGCCTCGACTACGAGCCGGCCGAGGTGGTCGTCTCCTGCGGCGCCAAGCACACGCTGTTCAACCTCGTCACCGCGCTGGTGAACCCCGGCGACGAGGTGCTGGTGCCGAGCCCGTTCTGGGTCTCCTATCCCGAGCAGGTGCGGCTCCTCGGCGGCGTCCCGGTCGCCGTCGAGACGCGGGAGGCCACCGGCTTCGATCTCGACCCCGACCGCCTGCGCGCCGCCGTCACGCCGCGCACCCGGCTCGTCGTGCTCAACAGCCCGAACAACCCGACGGGCGCGGTGTTCTCGCCGCAGGCGCTGGCGGCGGTGGCCCGGCTCGCCGTGGAGCGCGGGCTCTGGATCGTCTCCGACGAGTGCTACGAGTCGCTGACGTTCGAGGGGCGCCACGTGTCGATCGCCTCGCTCGGGCCCGAGGTCAAGGCGCGCACGCTGACCGTCAACACGTGCTCGAAGGCCTACGCGATGACGGGCTGGCGCATCGGCTACGCGGCGGGTCCGCGGGAGCTGATCCGCGCGATGACCGACGTGCAGAGCCAGGTCACGTCGAACCCCTCGTCGGTGGCGCAGTGGGCGGCCGTCGAGGCGCTCGCGGGCCCGCAGGACGAGGTCGCCAAGATGGCGGGCGAGTTCGATCGCCGCCGGCGCCTGATCGTCGGCGGCCTCAACGCGCTGCCCGGCGTCTCCTGCGTGATGCCGAAGGGCGCGTTCTACGCCTTCGCGAACGTCTCCGGGCTCTTCGGCCGCACCTGGGCGCACGAGGGGCGCACCAGCACGCTGAAGGGCTCGCTCGACGTCGCCGCGTTCCTGCTGGAGCAGGCGCGCGTGGCCGTGGTGCCCGGCCTCGACTTCGGCTCCGACGCGCACGTTCGCCTGTCCTACGCGACGAGCGACGCGCTGATCAGCGAGGGCCTCACCCGCATGCGCGCCGCCATCACGACGCTCGCCTGAGCCCATGGCGGGGCCGGACGACGCCGCCCTCGAGGCGGCGTCGCGCGTCCGGGTCACCGTCATCGTGGGCGCCGCCGACACCGGCAAGACCTCGCTGGCCGCCCGTCTCGCCGGCGCGCTGGCCGCGCGCGCCCGCGTCGCCGTCGTCGACACCGACGTCGGCCAGTCGGAGATCGGGCCGCCGACGACGATCGGGCTGGGGGAGGTGGCCGGGCCGCTCGTCCGGCTGCGCGACGCCTCGCTGCTGGCACTCGAGTTCATCGGCGACACCTCGCCCGTCCGCCACATCGCGCACACCGCGGACGCCACCGGGCGGCTCGTGCGCCGCGCGCTGGCGACGGGCTTCGCGCACGTCATCGTCGACACGGGCGGCCTGGTGCAGGGCGGGCTCGGCATCGCCCTCAAGCGGGCGAAGGTTCGCGCGGCCGATGCCGACCTCGTGCTCGTCGTCCAGCGCCGCGACGAGAGCGAGGCGGTGGCGCGGGCGCTCGAAGCCGGGGAGCGCCCGGCCGTCCTCCGCGTCCCGGCCTCCCCGGCCGCCACGCGCCGGACGCCCGCGCAGCGGCGGCTGCACCGCGACCGCGCGCTCGCGCAGTACATGGCGGCGGCGGCGCCGGTGGAGGTCGCGCTCGAGCGCGTGCAGCGGCGCCCGACGCGAGACGCCGGAGGCGCCGGTCTCGTCGAGGGACTCCTGGTGGGCGTGTACGGCGCCGGCGGCGAGACGCTGGGCCTCGGCCGCGTGCGGTCGGTGGACGCGCACGGGAGTCGCGTCGTCGTCGACACGCCGGTCCACGGCGCGCGGGTCACGAGCGTGGTCGCCGGACGCGCGGTGTGGCGAGCGGGAGACTGAGGCGCCGGCGCGCGACGCGCACCGGCGCCTCATTGCTGCTACTTCGTGGTGCTGCTGGAACCGGAGCCCGACGGCGAGGTCGTCGTCGACGAGCTGCCCGTCGTGCCGGTCGTCGAGCCGGACCCCGTCGCGGAGCCCGACGGCGTGCTGCTACCCGGACGCGTCGTCGTGCCGGGCGAGGCGGACGGCGTGCTGCCGGACGTGCCGCCCACGCGGTCCGTCTCGGCCTGATTGCAGGCCGCGGTCACGCCGACCAGTAGCGCGAGGGCGCAAAAGCCGGAAAACATTTTCTTCATTGGCCTACTCCTCTCCCTAGTGGGGTGTCGACCGGGGGTTACTGCTGCAACGGGCGTGCCTCCGGAGCTGACTTGACAGGCCCCGGCAGCTTCTTTACTACTGCGAGTTATCCCGCGGGGCTGCGCGTGATCCGGCGGGCCAGCTGCTCCGTCCCACGCACAAAGGAGAATGCTGCATGAAGCTGGAAGGCTCCCACGACGTCCCCGCGCCCCGGCAGAAGGTCTGGGACGCGTTCCTCGATCCCGAGCATCTGCGCCAGGCGATCCCCGGCTGCGAGAAGCTCGAGGCGCTCGGCAACGACGAGTACAAGGCGACGATGAAGGTCGGTGTCGGCGGCGTGAAGGGCACCTTCGAGGGCAAGGTGCGCCTCACCGAGAAGAAGCCCACG
>DASUPA010000317.1:0-3208 GCA_036276335.1 Candidatus Methylomirabilota bacterium
ACGGCGAGCGCGCGCGTCAGCGCCTCGAGGCCGCCTTTCGAGGCGACGTAGGCGGGATCGCCCTGGAACGACTGCGCGCCGACCATCGAGCTGATGAAGACCAGGCGCCCGTGGCCGCGCGCCGTCATGTGGCGCGCCGCGGCCCGCGCCAGCTCGTACTGCGCGACCAGGTTGGTGTCGATCAGGCGCCGGAAGTCGGCGGCGGTGATCTCCTGCAGCGGGCGGCGATCGCGGATGGCCGCGTTGTTCACGAGGCAGTCGAGGCGGCCGTGGCGCGCCGCGACGTCGTCGAGCGCCGCCGTCGCGCTCCCGAGGTCGGTGATGTCGAACGGGACCGCGAAGGCGCCGGGAATGCTCCTGGCGATGTCGTGCGCGTGCGCCGCGTCGCGGCCGTTGATGCCGACCATCGCGCCGGCCGCCGCCATGCCGCGGGCGATCTCGAGTCCGAGGCCGCGCGTCGCGCCCGTGACGAGCGCGATCCGTCCCGACAGCGAGAACCGTTCGACTCCGGGCGTCTGGTCCATGCGCGGCATTGACAGGCGTCGTCCCGGTTCCGGAGAATAGGCCACTTTCCCCGGGACTCATAGCGCGCGGTGAGGAGGTCGGGTGATGGCCAGCCATGCTCGCAAGGACTTTCCGGTGTTCGATTGCGACAGCCACGTCGTCGAGCCGCCCGCGGTGTGGGACGAGTACGTGCCCGCGAAGAGCCGGAGCTGGATCAAGACGCAGTTCTGCTTCCACACCGACATCGACCTGCTGCACATCAACGGCCGCGTGGTTCCGGCGGCGCGCGAGCGCTCGAACGCCGCCGAGGTGGGCTGGGCGCGCTGGGACAAGAAGGAAGTCGGCAAGCTGACGCCCGGCACGCCGGCCTGGCAGGCGAGGTTCGGGCGGCTCCTCGGCTGCCGCGATCCGCACGCGCGACTCCGCGACATGGACGCGCTCGGCACCGACCAGGTCATGCTCTTCCCCACGTGGTTCGTGCGCCTGGCGCTGGTCCGGAGCGCCGAGGCGGCGGCCGTCCTCGCCCAGGCCTACAACAACTGGGTGCACGACTACTGCGGCGCCGACCGGCGGCGGCTGTTCCCGTGCGCCGTGCTGCCGCTCCAGAGCGTCGAGGCGGCGGTCGCCGAGCTCGAGCGCGTCGCCGCGCTGGGGTTCAAGGCGGCGGCCGTCCGTCCGTGCTTCTGGAACGGCCGCTATCCCACGCTGCCCGAGTTCGATCCCCTGTGGCGCGAGTTCGAGGCCTCGGGCGTCGTGCTCGCCATGCACACGTTCCCGTCGCGCGAGGCGCTCACGCCGGAGTGGGGCCAGCGCATGGCGCAGGCGCGCGGCCAGTCGGGGCAGGGGCTGCTGTTCACCGACGAGTCCGTCGTCTACTCGCCAGGCCAGTTCGTGTCGAACATCACCGCGGCCATGGACCCGGCCATCGACGCCTCCGAGACGCTCGGTTTCCTGATGGAGGCGATGACCTGGGTGACGGTCGTCGTGCAGACGGGCTGGCTCGACCGGTTCCCGCGGCTCAAGGCGGCCGTGCTGGAATCCAACGCCTCGTGGCTGCCGCTGATCCTGGCGCGCAGCTCGAACTTCTCGAACCTCTTCGCGTTCCAGCGCGACAACCGGCTCATCCGCGATCCCGTCGAGGCGTTCAGCGAGCGCTGCTTCATCGGGTTCGAGTCCGACGAGACGCTCGTCTATCGCCTCTGGGACGTGTTCCAGGACATCGGCATCTGGTCCTCGGACTATCCGCACCACGACGCCGAGGACGCCTGGGAGGCGCTGGAGCACATGGGCGCGCTCGACGTGCCCGTCGCCGCCCAGCGGAAGCTGCTCGGCGAGAACGCGCGGCGTCTGTACGGCATCGAGCCCCTGACCGTCGTGAAGGAGCGGATCGAGGAGTACGAGCCGGCGATCCTGCCCTGGTAGGCCGGCGCCCCATGTACGGCTGGCGTGCGCGTATCGGCGTTCTCGTTCCGCCGGGGAACCCGACCGTCGAGCCCGAGCTGTACCGGATGGCGCCCCGCGGCGTCTCCGTCCACTTCGCGCGCCTCGACCCCGGCGACGATCCCGGCGATCCGGGCGGCGCCGCCGGCATGGAGAACCGCGCCCGCGCTCACCTCGCCGGGCTCGCCACGCCGGCGCGGGCGCTGGCGCCCCTCGCTCCGGCCGTCGTGGTTCTCGCCCACACGGCGTCGAGCTATGCCAACGGCTTCGCCAACGAGCCGGCGTTGATCGAGCGTCTCGGGACGCTGGCGGGAACGCGGGCGGCCACCGCGGCGGGCGCCGTGCAGGCGGCGCTTCGACATCTCGGTGCGAAGCGGATCGCCCTCGGGACACCGTATCCGGCCGGGATCAGCGCGCAGGGGAAGGCGTACTGGCAGGCGGCGGGGTTCGACGTGGTGAGCCATCATCGCCTCGAGGGCGTCGCGAACATCTATGCCGAGAGCGAGCAGCGCGCCTACGCGCTGGCGCGCAAGGCGGACACGCCCGAGGCCGAGGCGGTGCTGCTGAGCGGCACCGGCCTGCCGACCGTCGGCGTGCTGGAGACGCTGGAGCGCGATCTCGGCAAGCCGGTGATCAGCAGTACGCAGGCGATGCTGTGGCAGGCCCTCCGCCTGGCGGGCGTGCGGGAGGCCGTCCGCGGCTTCGGGCGCCTCCTCGCCGGGCCCTGAGCGCGCGGCGCGAGGACGCGCTCCACACGTCACTCGCGTGGCGGAAGCACACGCTCGCCCCGCGAGGAGCTACGTCCGGGACCGAGACGCGTCCGGGCCGGCAATGTCACGCGCGTGGCCGAGGACATGCGCCACCGCGACGTCGTAGAACACGCGCGCCAGCGGGCCGGTGATCCCGCCGGCCGACCGGATCCGTCGCGTGAAGAGAGCGTCGTCGGTCGACTCGACCGCGGCGATGGTGGCCGCCCGATTGCGTTCGAACTCGGCCAGAAGCTCGGCCGCCGACAGTTGGTCACGCTTGGCGACCTGACGCGCGTTGTAGGCGTCGTTGCCTCCATGCATGGTCCGCGTCGGAGGCTCGGTCCCGCTGGCCTGCGCGGCGGGCGCCTCCCGGGCAATCTCGATGAGCTTCGGATACGTCCACTCGATCGCCGCGAGATGCGCCAGGATCTGGCGGCCGTTCCAGCCGCTCTCGTACCGGCCTTCCTCGAGCGCGCCGGGAGCGAGGCCGCGGACGATTCGCACGACTTCCTCGC
>DASUPA010000318.1:0-4627 GCA_036276335.1 Candidatus Methylomirabilota bacterium
GTCCCGGACGACCCGCGCGGCGCCGCCGACGCCCAGCGCGGCGATGTTCTCGCGCAGCGCGGCCACCGCGCGCGCGTCGCGCTCGACGAACGTGACGTGGGCCGCCCCGCGCGACAGCGCCTCCAGCCCGACGCCGCCGGCCCCGGCGAAGAGGTCCAGCAACCGCGCGGCCGGCAGCCACGGCATCAGCGTGTCCATGAGCGCGATGCGCACCTGGTCGGCGGTGGGCCGGGTCACGTCGCCGCGGGGCGTGACCAGGCGCCTGCCCTTGTGCGCGCCGGCGATGATGCGCACGTCAGCCCACGGAGGCCAGGTCGAGCTTGCCGCGCCAGCGCGTGAGCAGGGCCTGGCGCAGCCCGCGATGGGCGGGGTCGCGCAGCTCGGCGTCGGCGGCCACGATCGCCTGCGCCTCGCGGCGCGCCTCCTCCAGCAGCGGCGCGTCGCGGAGCAGGTCGGCGGCGCGGAACTCCGGCAGCCCCGACTGCCGCGTGCCGAAGAACTCGCCGGGGCCGCGCAGCTGGAGGTCGACCTCGGCGATCTTGAAGCCGTCGTTCGTCTCCACCATCGCCTCCACGCGCCGCTGCGCGTCCTCCCCGAGCCGGCCGCTCGTGAGCAGGATGCAGTACGACTTCCACGGCCCGCGCCCCACGCGGCCGCGCAGCTGGTGCAGCTGCGAGAGCCCGAAGCGCTCCGCGTGCTCGATCAGCATCACGGAGGCGTTCGGCACGTCGATGCCGACCTCGATGACGGTGGTCGCCACCAGCACCTGGATCGCGCCCGCCTTGAAGCGCTGCATGATCGCGTCCTTCTCCTCGCTCGGCAGCCGCCCGTGCAGCAGGCCGACGGTGAGGTGCGGAAAGACCTCGCGCTGCAGCCGCGCCGCCATGTCGGTGGCCGCCTTGAGATCGATCGCCTCGGACTCCTCCACGAGCGGGTAGACGACGTAGATCTGCCGGCCCTCGGCCGCCTGGTCGGCGAGGAACTTGTAGATCTGCGGCCGGCGCGTCTCCGTGCGTGCCTCGGTGCGCACCGGCTTCCGCCCCGGCGGCAGCTCGTCCAGCACGCTGACGTCCAGGTCGCCGTAGAGCGTGAGCGCCAGCGTCCGAGGAATGGGCGTCGCCGTCATCACGAGGACGTCGGGCCGCTCGCCCTTGCCCTTGAGCCGCGCCCGCTGGTGCACGCCGAACCGGTGCTGCTCGTCCACCACCGCGAGGCCGAGGCGCTGGAAGACGACCCGCTCCTGGACGAGGGCGTGGGTGCCGATGACGCAGCCGGCGTGCCCGGCTTCCACGGCGGCGCGCCGGGCGGCCGCATCCCGGCCCTTGAGCCCGGAGGTCAGCAGCGTCACGTGCACCCCGAGCGGCTCGAGCAGCCGCGAGAGCGTCGCGTAATGCTGCTCGGCCAGGATCTCCGTCGGCGCCATCACCGCCGCCTGGTACCCCGCCTCCACCGCCGTGCAGACGGCCAGCGCCGCCACGATCGTCTTGCCGGACCCGACGTCGCCCTGCAGGAGCCGATGCATCGGGTACGGCGCCGCCATGTCGAGGCGGATCTCGTCCCACACGCGCTCCTGTGCCGCCGTCAGCGTGAACGGCAGGCGCTCCCGGAGGAGCGCCGCCAGCGTCCCGCGCGGCTGCATCGAGATGCCGCGCGCCCGGGTCGTGCGCGAGCGGAGGATGGCGAGCCCGAGCTGGAGCAGCAGGAAGTCGTCGAAGACGAGCCGCCGCAGGGCGCGCTCGCGCTCCGCCTCGGACGCGGGAAAGTGCGCGCCCCGCACCGCCTCCCCCAGCGGCGGGAGCCCGCGTCGCGCCCGCACCGGCTCGGGCAGCGTCTCCTCGACCTCGCGCCCGAACTCCTCGAGGACCTGCCACATCAGCCGCCGCAGCGGCCGCTGCGGCAGCCCTTCCGTCGTCGAGTAGACGGGCACCAGCCGGCCGGCGTGCAGGTGCTCGTCCTCGCCGCCCTCGACCAGCTCCCAGTCCTGCGCGGCGATCGTGAGCTTGTCGCGGTAGCGGCCCACCTTGCCGTGCAGCACTAGCCGCTGGCCCCGCGACAGCACCCGCGCGAGATAGTTCCGGCCCGCGAACAGCGTGGCCGTCGCGTACCCGCTCTCGTCCCGCAGCAGCAGCGCCAGCGGCGCCCGCCGCCGGCCCGGCGGCGGCGGGCTGACGCCGGCGATGACGCCCGAGCAGGTGACCGACTCGCCGGCGCGGAGCGCGCGGAACGGCGTGAAGCGCGTCCGGTCCTCGTGCCGGATGGGAACGAAGAAGAGCGCGTCGCCGACGGTCTCGAGCCCCTTGCGCGCGAGCAGCTTCGCCCGCTCGGGGCCGACGCCCTTGAGGTACTGCAGCGGCGTGCCGAGCCCCGCCGGGGCGCGCGTTTGCCTGCTCACGGTCATTATGTTATTAAGTTTCCTCGTCTCGTCGGCTGGAAACCCATCCTCAAGGAGTCATGATGGCGCAGCGGTGCGATCTGTGCGGGAAAGGTCCGTCCGTGGGCAACACGGTGAGTCACGCCCACAAGCTCACGCGGCGGCGGTGGCTGCCGAACCTCGTCTCCATGCGCGCGCTCGTGGCCGGCAAGACCAAGCGCGTGCGCGTCTGCACGCGCTGCCTGAAGGCCGGGAAGGTCACCAAGGTCGTGTAGACACAATCGGCAGGGGGCCTTGCCCCCTGCCGAATGGTGACTGGTGGGAGGCCGCCACCCCCCACCGGTGACTGCAACAGCCTTACTTCTTCTTCTTCTTGGCCGCCTTCTTCTTCGCCATCGAGATGTCACCCCCCTTCCTGCTGCGACGACTGCGCGATCAGCGATCGGTATCGGTCGCTACTTCTTTTTCTTCTTGGCCGCCTTCTTCTTCGCCATCGAGAGTCACCCCCCTCCGTGAGTGAGCTCAGTAGCCCATTGCCTCGCGGCGCAGGTGCTCCGCCTGCTCGGCGCCGCGCCGGTCAAAGTGCAGCAGATCGGCATAGAGCTGCGGAACACTCACGACCTTGAGTCCCGCCTTCTCGAGCACGCCATAGAAGACGCCGGAGTCATAGGGCGTGAGGATGTGCAGGCCGCCGTCGGACTCGGCCGTGGGGCGCAATCCGAGCGGTTCGGCCAGCTGCGTCGGGTCACCGTCGAGATAGCAGTGCAGCCCGGTGAGCCGCGTCTGGGGCGCCACGAGCGAGAGCCCGGAGCCGAGCGTGAACGCGTAGCGGCGACCCGCGGCGCCGGCGGCCCGGGCGACGTCCGCCATCAGCCGGCGGCTCACGCGCTCGGGCACGAAGTAGGACGTGATCTCGTTCAGGCGCACCGTGTACGACTCGCACCAGGCCTGCAGCAGGTCGGCCGGCTTGCCGAGGTGGATGCGCTGCGCCTCGTCGCGCGCCACCCAGCGGAGGTCCTCGAGGCGCTTGATCACGTTGTGCGAGTGCCCCAGGCTGACCTCGGCCGCCTTCGCGAGCTCCTCGAGCCGCCACGCGCGCGCCGGCTCGGTGAGCAGGACGCGGACCACGCGGGTGGCCCGCGGAGCGAAGAGCGAGCGGAGCGGTCGCGTCGACGGCCGGACGTTGCGCTTGCCTTCCTTCTCGATGAGGACGTGGTCGAAGGCGAGGTAGCAGTTGCCCGAGAGGTCCACGTAGCCGAGGTTGTTCTCCTTGAGAATGCGCGCGCTCTGGGGACCGATGTAGACGGCCGCCGCGACGGGGTAGGCGCCGGGAAGCTGCGCGCGCATGTCGGAGAGCCGCGTGACGGCGGCCCGGATCTGGCGTGGCTGGCCGAGCGAGGTCACTTCAACCACCACCAGGCGCTCCTGGTCGCCAAGGCGGAATCGGACAGCCAGATCGGCAGGTTTGCCGCGAAGCCCGAGATCGGCGACTTCCTCCCACGCCCGCGCCTTGGGGAAGAGCTCGCGCAGGCGCTGGGCCACTTGCCGCCGAATCTCCCCCGTTTTCAGCATCTTTCTCTTGCCCCTGCCCTTTCAGCATCTGCTGAAACATTACGAACTATTGAAACTGCCTGTCAACTCAAAACTTACGTCACGAGCCTAGAAGACTCCAGGGCTGTGGCCTGACAGGCGGCACTGCGGTGAGGTGGTACTGACCTTCGAGGGACGACTGCGGTGCTAGAGATCCTCGCCGTTCTCGATGCGATGCATCGTCTCGTCGTCGAGGCCGAAGTAGTGCCCGAGCTCGTGCACCACCGTTTCCCGCACGATCTCCGCCATCTCCTCCTCATCCGCCGCGTCCTCGACGATGGGACCCTGGTAGATGGTGATGACGTCCGGCAGCACGTTGCCGTACGACGAGTCCCGTCGCGTCAGGTCGACGCCGCGGTACAGGCCGTACAGCGTGTCGGGCGGCTCGATGCCCATCTCCGCCAGCGTCTCGTCGTCCGCCCAGTCCTCGACGACGACCGCGATGTTCGCGATCCGCTCCCTGAACTTCCTCGGAAGCCGCCTGAGCGCCCGGTCCACCAGCGCCTCGAACCGCCGCCGCGTCATGAGCGCAGGAAGTCCAGGGCACCGGGAGTGGGATCGCCGGCCGGTGCGGGTGGCGCCGGGCGCGGGCCGGGTCGCGCGGCGTGAGTGGGACCCCCACGTACCCTGGCACGTCGAAGACGTGCCGGTGGGTCGTGTGGGTGA
>DASUPA010000319.1:0-2189 GCA_036276335.1 Candidatus Methylomirabilota bacterium
AGATACGCGGCGGGATAGACGACGAGCGACGAGCCGACGACGACGAACAGGTCGGCCGCCCGCGCGCGGCGCTCGGCCTCGGCGAGCTCGGCGCGCGGCATCGCCTCGCCGAACAGCACCGTGCGCGGCTTGACGATCCCGCCGCACTCCGGACACGCCGGGACGTCGACCCCGGCCTGAAGCCACGCGTGGACCTCGTCACGATGCCACTGGGCGCCGCAGTCGAGGCACCGCACCCGGGTCGCGTTGCCGTGCAGCTCGATCACCGCCTCGGGCGGCAGTCCCGCGCGCCGGTGCAGGTCGTCGACGTTCTGGGTGATGCAGCAGTCGAGGCGTCCCATCCGGTGGAGCTCCGCGAGCGCGTGGTGCGCCGCGTTCGGGGCGGCGGAGCGGATCACCGGATACACCACGCGGCCGACGTCCCAGTACCGGCGGCGGCCGGCCGGACTGCCGATGAAGCGCGACCACGTCAGGTCGCCCGGATCGTAGCGATCCCACACGCCGCCGGGGCTGCGGAAGTCCGGGATGCCGGACTCGGTGCTCACACCCGCCCCCGTGAACACCACCGGCCGCTGCGCCGCGGCGAAGAGCGCCGCCAGGCGGGCGACGCTCACCGGCGGCGACGGCGGCGGTGCCCGCGTCCCTTCCGCGGCGTACGCGCGGCCGGCTTCGAGCGCGGGTGGCCCGCCCGGGACGGCGGGGCCTCCGACGCGCCCGACTTGGTCTTGCGGACCCTGCGCCCGCCGGCCGGCGCCTTGCCGGCGTGGCCCTTGCCGGCGTGGGGTTCGTTCCGACTGCCGACGTCTCCCCGCACCTTGGGACCGGCCTGGATGGCGCGGATCCACGCGTCCAGGTCGCGAGCCAGCTCGGGGTAGCAGCTGTCGCGGTAGGCCACCAGCGCGCGGAGCGCGGCGGGGTCCTTCCACGGCTTCAGCACGAAGACGCCCTCGGTGTCCACGGGATCGAACGGCGCTTCCGTCGCGAGGGTCATGACGACATAGCGCCGCGTGAGCTCGGCCATTGGAACCTCCCCTGAAGCCCCCGTAGCGTACCGCCGCCGCGTGGCGGGCCGCAACACTCAGACGTCGGTGCCGACCGCCGGCGGGGCACGGCGCAGCCACGCGAGGCACGCCAGGAGCACGGCCGCGCAGCCGGCGGCGAGCGCCACGTTGGTCAGGCGGTCCTCGAGCGTGCCGCCGAGCGCCGTCTGGAGCGTGTACACGATGTTGTTCACCACGTGACAGACGACGGCCGGCAGCGTGCTGCCCGTACGCTCGGCGACGAAGCCGAGGTAGAGGCCCATGACGAACGCCAGGGTCATGTGGATACCGTTCGGATCGACGTGGAGCACGCCGAAGCAGGCCGCCGTGGCGACGATCGCCCGGGGCCCGCCCCAGTGCTCGCGCAGCCGCGTCAGCATGAAGCCGCGGAAGAAGATCTCCTCCGACACGCCGGCGATGAGGCCGAAGACCAGCACGGCGCCGAAGAGGTCCGGGCCGACCGCGCTCTCGAGCACGCGCCGGACGAACACCATCGAGCCCCGATCGCCCCACCCGACGACCCAGGTCAGCGAGTCGAGGAGCTGTCCGAGGGCGAGCATGCCGAGCACCATCACCACGAGCGCGCGCCCCGTCTCCCAGCCCGGGAGCAGTCGCAGCGAGGCCGGCGTGGTCGGCTGCACGATCACGAGGATCGTCATGATCAGCGCCGTCGACGACGCGAGGCTGCCCGCCATCAGGCCAGGCAGGCTCTGGAGCAGCGCCTGGTCGGCCACGTCGGGGAACATCGCCTTGAGGGCGACGATGGCGATGCCGGATGTCGCGAAGATGCCCGCCACGGCCGCCACGTACGTCGCGAAGACTCGCCAGACGCGCATCGTCCGCCGGAATTCTAGCATCCGCTTGATTTCCGGCCGGCCCGTGCGCACCATCGCCCCATGACGTCGCGGCTCGTCGTGCTGGCGCTCGTCGGAGGCCTGGTGGCAGGCGCCGCCGCCCAGCCGGCGTGCGCGCCCACGCGCCCGGACATGCTCGGCCCGTTCTACAAGCCGAACGCTCCGGAGCGCGCCCGCACCGGGTCCGGTCTGATGGTGAGCGGCGCCGTGCGCTCCACGAAGGGCTGCGCGCCCCTCCGCGGCGCTCGCGTGGAATGGTGGTCCGCCGACGAGCGGGGCGAGTACCGGGACGCGC
>DASUPA010000320.1:0-4499 GCA_036276335.1 Candidatus Methylomirabilota bacterium
CGACCAGGTCGCGGTGCATGAACCCGGCGAGGGCGACCGGGCCGCCGAATCCGAGGCTGCCCAGGTAGAGGAAATACCGGATCCAGCCACCCAGCCCGGCGCCGCTCGACGTCGTCGCGGCGCGGACGACCGCCGCCGCGCGCATCACCGCGCCGCCGCCCGGCAGTAGGCGTACAGCGCGTCGTACGCGGGGAACTGCCGGGCCATGTTGTCGTGGTCGTCCGTCGCGATCGCCTGGAAGCCGGTCGCGAGCGCGTAGAGGCCGGCCGACTCCGGGGCCAGCGTGCGCGCGTCGGTGTCGGCCCCGCGGACGATGCGCGCCAGCGCCCGGAGCGCGGGGTCCGCGAGACGGTACGCCTCCAGGAACGCGTCGAAGGAGCAGCGCTCCCCGTGATGGCCGAGCTCGACGCCTGGCACGTCGAACGGGATCGCGCCTTCCTCGGCCGCCACCCGCATGACCGCCGGCGCGGGCACGAAGAGGAACGTCGGCTCGCGATCGATGAAGCGGCTGACGAGCCAGGGACAGGCGATCCGATCGACCCGCGCGCGCTCGCGCGTGACCCATTTCATCCGGGGCCTCCTCTCACGTCTTCCTGAGAATGGTGTAGAGCCCGTCGAAGATCGACATGCCGCGCTCGAGCAGCTGGTGATCGTCGGGCGTCGCCTCGGCCAGCGCGCGAATCGTGAGGTCCACGCCCGTCGCCTCCGCCCGGCTGAACTTGCCGTCCTGCAGGTCCGCCTCGTGAACGATCTGCGCGATCGCCTGGACGCGACGGTCCTTGATCCCGAAGCGCTTCACGAGCGTCTCGAACGTGCAGTCGTCGCCGTGATGACCGAACTCGGCGCCCAGGACGTCGAACGGCACGCCCTTGCGCCCGGCGTCGGCGGCATCGGCGAAGGCGAAGGTCGCCTCGGGGTCGCAGAAGCGCTTGATCAGCCAGGCGGAGCCGACGCGGTCGATGTGCGGGCGCGGCCGCGTCACCCAGGTGCTGCCGCGCGCCGGCAGCGAGCGCCGGCGGCCGCCGGTCGCGCGCGCCGGTCCCGTCTCCGACGTCCGCAGCCGTCTCGCCGTCGTCTCCCAGAGCGCCCGCGCGCGCGCGCCGATCGGCGCCTCGAGATAGTCGATGCCCTGGATGCGGTCGAGCTCCCGCTTCACCGCGTCGAGCCTGGCCCGCAGCGGCGTCGACGTCGACCTCGGCCGCGCGCGGTCCAGCTGCGCCAGGATCTCGCGGCAGCCCTGCATGGCCGCCTGATACTCCGCGCCACGCGCCTGGTGAAAGAGCGCGGCGAGCTGCGCGTCGGTCATGGTCTCCACCCGGTCGACGTGCAGCAGCGTGGCGTCGCCCTTGACCGACTGCACCTCCTGCACGAGCCACTGGAACCGCTCGGTCGTCTCCGGCGTCTCCGGCAGCAGCCAGCCCGATCCGCGCAGCCGCACGGCCCCCATTCGCTGGAGCTTTCGCCACACGCCGACGCGGTGGCGCGTGGGGGTGGGCGGCAGCGTCGCGAGCAGCATCAGCCAGCGCATGGTGGAGAAAGTAACGGTTGATACATCAACAGTCAAGCGTTACACTGCCGCCCACCCAGACCAGACAGGACGGGAGGCCAGGATGAGACGCCTCGAGCCCACGGTGGTCCTCACCCGCAGCGATGTCCGGCGGCTGCTCTCGCTGTCCGACTGCGTCGCTGCGGTGGAGCGGGCGCTGCGCCGGCAGGGCGAGGGCCTCGATCCCCCGCCCGGCGTGCTCGGCGTCTCCGTCGCCGACGGCGGGTTCCACGCCAAGGCCGCCGTCCTCGGCGACTACTTCGCCACGAAGCTGAACGCCAACTTCCCGCTGAACCCACGGCGCGGCGACCTGCCCGCGATCCAGGGCGCCGTCCTGCTGGCGCGGGTGGCCGACGGACGGCTCCTCGCCGTCATGGACTCCATCGAGATCACGATGCAGCGGACGGCGGCCGCCACCGTCGTCGCCGCGCGCGCGCTCGCCCGCGCGGACGCGGCGACCATGACGGTCTGCGGGTGCGGCACCCAGGGGGCGATCCACGTGGAGGCGCTCGCCACCGCCTGCGCGCTCCAGCGGGTCTTCGTGTACGACCTCGCGCCGGACGCCGCCGCTCGACTGGCGCGCGACGCGGCCGAGCGGCTGGGGCTCGTCGTCGAGCCGACGCGCGATCTCGCCGACGCCGTGAGGGCCAGCGACATCGTGGTGACGTGCACGCCGTCGCGGGCGCCGCTCATCCACGCCGACGCGGTCCGGCCCGGCACCTTCATCGCCGCCGTGGGAGCCGACAGCGGGGACAAGCAGGAGCTCGAGCCCCGCCTGCTGGCGCGCGCCACGGTCGTCGTCGACAGCCTCGCCCAGTGCGCCGAGATCGGCGAGCTGCATCACGCGCTTCGCGCCGGCGCCATGACGCCGGCGGCGGTGCACGCGGAGCTGGGCCAGGTCGTGGCCGGCCGGCGTTCCGGCCGGACGTCCGCCGCGGAGATCACCGTCTTCGACAGCACCGGCACGGCGGTGCAGGACGCCGCGGCCGCCGCGCTGGTCTACGAGCGAGCCCGCGCGAAGGGGCTCGGCATGCCCGTCGAGCTGGCGTCGTGACACCGCCCCGTCACTCGTCACCAAGGGAGGCTGCCATGGACCGTCCGTCGTACGTCTTCGTCTGCCAGCATGGCTCGGCCAAGAGCGTGATCGCGAGCGAGCACTTCCGGCGGCTTGCCGTCGAGCACGGGCTCGACGTCGACGTCGCCTCGGCGGGCACCGAGCCCGACGCCGAGATCCCGCCGCGCGTCGTGGAGGGACTCCTCGGCGATGGCATCGACGTGCGTGCGCTCGCGCCCCGGCCGGCCACCCGCGCGGCGCTCCAGCACGCCTCGCGGATCATCGCGTTCGGGTGCGACCTGCGCCAGGTGGCGCCGGCCGGCGTGCCGGTGGAGCGATGGGACGGCGTGCCTGCCGTCAGCGACGGCTACGCCCGGGCCCGGGACGCCATCCTCGGCCGGGTGCGGACCCTCGTCCACGAGCTGCGTGCGCCGGTCCGCGGCGGCTGAGGCGCCGGCGCGCGCCCGGCGCCTCGCCTCTCAGCGTCCGAACAGCCTCGCCGCCTGCACCCGGCGCGCGCGCGCCAGCGCCCCGGGCGAGGCGTCCGAGAGCGCCTGCAGCAGGTGCTCGCCGGTGAGGATCGCCGGGACGACGACGTGGTCGGCGCCGGCCGCGTACAGCTTCTGGGCGTCCGCCGGATCGTCGGCGGTCACCACCAGCCTGGCGTGCGGGGCGAGGCCGCGCACCTCGCGTGTGAGCTGGAGATTCGTCGTGCCGTTGAGCAGCATGTCGGGGATCGGCGACACGATGACCGCCGCGTGCGCGATGCCCGCGTGGCGCAGGGTCTCGGCGTTCGCGATGTCCCCGTAGTGTGCCTCGATCCCCTCGCCGTTGAGCCGGTCGACGGTATCGATGTCGACGTCGATCGCGACCACCCGGCGCTTCAGGGGCGGGGCGTGGCGGGAGAGGTAATCGACCAGGGCCAGGCCCTGACCGGACACGCCCAGCACGAACACCTCGTCGCCCCGCCGGCGGGGAGCGTGGCCGCCGCCCTCCTCCGGCGCCGAGTCCGGCGCCGCGCCGAACCAGCGTCCGACGCCCAGCCACCCCAGGCCCGCGCTCAGGATCCCCGCCAGCTGCCGGTTGTTCTGGATGGTGTAGGTCGAGACGATCGCGGTCAGGATGAGGGTGAAGAGCACGACCGACGCCGCCGCCGTGCTGACGTGCTGGTAGCCCACGCCCAGCGTGAAGACGATGAGCGAGAACTCGCTGATCTGCCCGAGGTTGACGCCGACCACGCTGGCCGTCTTGAGGTCGAGGCGTAGGACCGCGAACAGCGGATAGATCGCCACGAACTGCACCAGCACGACGAAGGCGGAGACGGCGAGGGCCAGCAGCAGGATCTCGAGGGACGGGCTCGGGATCTTGAGCCCCAGGGCGACGAAGAAGAGGGTGATGAAGAAGTCGCGGATGCCCGTGACGCGCGGGATCACCTCCGTGCTGTACGGGAACGACGCGATGAGGACGCCCGCCATCAGCGCGCCCATCTCCTTCGACAGCCCGGCCCAGTCGGCGGCGCCCGCCATCACGAAGCACCAGGCCATCGTGGTCACGAGCATCAGCTCCGAGGACCTGGCGATGGCCCGGAACAGCGGGGGCAGCACGAAGCGGCCGGCCAGGATCGCCGCACCGAAGAGGGCGACGCCGCTGCCCGCCGAGACCAGGAGCGGCGGCAGCTGCAGGTGGGTCAGGTTCGGCTGGAGAGCGAGGAACGCGATCGCGTAGAGATCCTCGAAGACGAGGATGCCGAGCGTCACGCGCCCCGCGAAGCTCGAGAGCTCCTGCTTGTCGGACAGCATCTTGACCAGGATCAGCGTGGAGGCGAAGCCCGTGGCGACCGCCAGGTACAGGCGGTCGAACGGTCCGCCGGTGATCGCGGCCACCGGCGCCAGGACCACC
>DASUPA010000321.1:0-2502 GCA_036276335.1 Candidatus Methylomirabilota bacterium
CCCCGGATGCCCTCGAACCCGCCGACGGCGCTCAGGATGTACGGCAGCGCGATGGCCAGCGAGACGCTCATGACGGCGAACTGCACGGTGTCGGTGAGCACGTCGGCCCAGGCGCCTCCCATGGCGACGTAGACCACGGAGAGGGCGCTGCCGAGGGAGGCGCCGAGCCAGAGCGGCAGACCGAACATCACCTCGCCCATGGCGGCGAGGCCCATGATCGCGAGCACCGGCAGCGCGTAGACGAACGACGCGACGGCCGCCGCCAGCTGCGTCGACCGCCCGTAGCGCTGGCCGAGGAGGTCGGCGAGCGAGAGCGCCTCCAGGCCGCGCAGCCGGTGCGCCAGCACGAGCGCCGCCAGCAGCAGGGCCAGCGTGTACGGCCGTCCGTACGTGAACCAGACGACGACCCCCTCGCGCGACGCGTCGCCGCTGTCGCCGATGAGCGCGTCGAGCCCGTAGTAGGACGAGACCAGGGTGCAGACGAGGATCGGCGCCGTGAGCGCGCGCCCCGCCAGGAAGAAGTCGCGATAGGCCTTCACCCGCCCGGCGAGCACGAAGCCGATCGCGATCATGGCGGCCACGTAGGTCGCGACCACGGCGAGGTCGACGGGATGCAGGGGCGGTCTCACGTCGCGCGGATTCTACGCCGGCACCGCGCGTGGTGGCAGGACTGATAGCATGGTCGGCATCGTGCTCGATCATGCCGCCGGCGCCTGACCCCCTCGCGACACCCGACTCGGCGGCGTCCACCCGGCGGCGGGGCGCCCTGCTGGTGGCCTGTGCCGCGGTGTGCTGGAGCAGCGGCGGGCTCATCGCGCGGCTCGTCGGCACCGGCCCCTGGACGACGAACCTGTGGCGCAGCCTGTTCGCCTCGCTGTTCCTCGCCGTCGTGCTGGGGATCGTCCGGCGCCGCAGCATCCTGGCGCAGTGGCGCGAGGGCGGGCGCCCGGTCGTGGCCGTGGCCGTCTGCATGTCGCTGGCCTCGACGTGCTTCATCTTCTCGCTCACGTACACGTCGGTGGCCAACACGCTCATCCTCATGTCCACCGGCCCGTACGTGGCCGGGCTTCTCGGCTGGATCCTCCTCGGCGAGCGCGTCGCGCCGCGCACGTGGCTCACGATGGGCGTGGCGCTCGCCGGCGCCGTCGTCATGGTGTCCAGCTCCTGGGGCCGGGGCGCGTTCCTCGGCGACCTCCTCGCGATCGTCATGGCGGCGAGCTTCGCCGTCGCCACCGTGCTCATCCGCCGGCATCCCGAGATCCGGATGGCGCCGGCGGCCGCGCTGTCGACCGCGCTCACGGCGCTGGTGGCGCTGCCGCTGGCCGAGCCGCTCGCGACCGCGCCGCGCGACCTGGCCCTCCTGGCCCTCTTCGGCGTGGGACAGTTCGGCGCCGGCTTCATGCTGTTCATGGCCGGCGCCCGCCTGATCCCCGCCGCCGAGAGCTCGCTGATCGGCATGCTGGAGACGGTGCTCGGCCCGCTGTGGGTCTGGCTCGTCCTCCGCGAGCGCCCCGACGCGGCCGCGCTCGCCGGCGGCGCCCTCATCCTCGGCGCGCTCCTGGCGAACTCCGTGGCCGAGTTCGTCACCTCGCGCCGGCCGATGCTACGCTGGGGCGCCACGGGCCGGACGCGCGCATCCGTGAGGAGGACGGGGCAGCCATGACGATGGTGCGCTACGACGCCGTGATCGTGGGGGCCGGCTTCGCGGGGCTCTACATGCTCCACCGCCTGCGCGGGCTCGGGCTCACGGTCCGCGTCTTCGAGGCGGGCGACGGCATCGGCGGGACCTGGTACTGGAACCGGTACCCGGGCGCGCGGTGCGACGTCGAGAGCCTGGACTACTCGTACTCGTTCTCGGACGCGCTGCAGCAGGAGTGGACGTGGACGGAGCGGTACGCGTCCCAGCCCGAGATCCTCGCCTACGTCGAGCACGTGGCGGACCGGTTCGACCTGCGCCGCGACGTCCAGCTCTCGACGCGCGTGACGGCCGCCCGCTTCGACGAGGCGACCGGCCGGTGGACCGTCGAGACCGATCGCGGTGATCGCGTGTCGACGCCGTACTGCATCATGGCGACCGGCTGCCTCTCCACCGCGCAGGTGCCGACATTCGCGGGGCTCGAGACGTTCGAGGGCCGCTGGTACCACACGGGCCGCTGGCCGCACGAGGGGGTCGACTTCACGGGCCAGCGCGTGGGCGTCATCGGCACCGGCTCGTCGGCCATCCAGTCGATCCCCATCGTCGCGCGCCAGGCGGCGCACCTGTTCGTCTTCCAGCGGACGCCGAACTACAGCATCCCGGCGCGCAACGGGCCGCTCGATCCGGAGCAGGCGCGGGCCTGGAAGGCGGCGTACGCGGAGCATCGCCGCGCGGCGCGCGAGTCGCGCATCGGCTTCGTGGTGGAGCGCAACGAGCACTCGGCGCTCGCGGTGCCCCCGGAGGAGCGGCGACGCGAGTACGAGGCGCGCTGGCAGCGCGGCGGCCTCGGCTTCTCGGCGACGTTC
>DASUPA010000322.1:0-7433 GCA_036276335.1 Candidatus Methylomirabilota bacterium
CTTCGTCATCGTCGTCATGATCGTTCCTCCTTCTGTTCGTGCCCGCTCCCAGGCGGCGCGAACGGGCCGTCGTAGTGCATCGGCGGTGCCGAAGTCGGCGCGGCCGGTAACTCGCGATCGGGAAAGAGAGAACGCGCGCGAGCGGTCCGCCGGGGACACGGCGGACGCCGCGCGTTGCGAGATGTCGCGATGGATTTCGACGAGATGTCGCGAGGGCTACCGGCTGGGCCGGCGAATGCCGAGCGCCTTCATCCTCGAGGCGAGCGTCGACGAGGGGAGCCCCAGGCGCTGCGCGGCTCCGGTCGGCCCGGCCACGCGCCATCCGGTGGCCTCGAGCGCGCGGACGATGTTGTCTCGCTCGAGCTGGCGCAGCTCCTCGGCGGTGCGGACGGCGGCGGGGTGTCCGGGCGCCGTGCGCGGCGGGGGCGCGACGTCGTCGTCGGCCGGCGGCAGGATCGAATCCAGGGCCAGCACGCCGTCGCGGGCGGTGATCACGGCGCGCTCGATGACGTTCTGCAGCTCCCGCACGTTCCCCGGCCAGCCGTAGCTCGTCAGCCGCCGGAGGGCGTCGCGCGACAGGGGCTGCACGGGCCGGCCGATCGTCTGGCCGTACTGCCGGGCGAGCCGCTCCGCCAGCAGCGGGATGTCGTCCCGGCGCTCCCGCAGCGGCGGCACGACGATCGGAAAGACGCTGAGTCGGTAGTAGAGGTCCTCGCGGAACTGGCCCCGGCGCACGGCGTCCTCGAGGCGGCGGTTGGTGGCGGCGATCACGCGGACGTCGACCGTCCGCGTCTGCGAGCTGCCCACCGGCTCGAACTCGCCCTCCTGCAGCACGCGGAGCAGCTTCGGCTGGAGCTCCAGCGGGAGCTCGCCGACCTCGTCGAGGAAGATCGTGCCCTGATCGGCCAGGGCGAAGCGGCCGGCCCGCCGCTGCGTGGCGCCGGTGAACGCGCCCTTCTCGTGCCCGAAGAACTCGCTCTCCATCAACGCCGCGGGCACGGCGGCACAGTTCACCTTGATGAGCGGCCGGTTGGCGCGCCCGCTGGCGGCGTGCAGCGCGCGCGCGACCAGCTCCTTGCCGGTGCCCGTCTCGCCGGTGATCAGCACGGTCGCCGTCGTGGCCGCCACTTGCTGGATGGTGCGGCGCAGCTCGGTCATGGCGGCGCTCCGGCCGACGATCTCCCGGAAGTTGTGCAGCTGCTCGATCTCTTCCTTCAGGTAGGTCGACTCGCTCACGAGCGACTCGATGCGTCGCTCCGCGACGAGCCGGTCGTGGACGTTCCGGAGAATGATCGCGAAGTGCTCGCGGCCGCGGATCTCGAACCGGGACAGGCTGGCCTCCGCCGGAAACCCGGCGCCGTCGACGCGCCGCGCCTCCAGGCCGCCCGGGACCCACAGGTATTGCCGTCCTGGCGCGCGCGTGCGGAGCTCGCCGGTGAGGCGGTGGAGCTTGTCGCGGCTGCCCGGGGCGAGGAGCCCGTCGAGGTCGCGGCCGACGAGGGCCTCCGGCGTGCCGCCGAACACCGTCGCGCCCGACGGGTTCACACGGCTGACGCGCAGGCCGTCGTCCAGCTCGATGACGGCGTCCATCGCGCTCGCGACGAGACTCGAGAGCTGCTCCTCCCGCTCGCGGATTCGCGACTCCGCGCGGAGCCGCTGCAGCTCGGCGGTGGCCCGGGCCGCGAAGATCCGGAACACGGCCTCGAGCTGAGCGTCGAACGGCATGGGCCGGGTGTCGATCGCCGCGAGATGGCCGAGGATCGTGCCGTCGGCGTCGAGGAGCGGCGCGCCGAGGTAGCTGACGGCGCAGAACTCCCGCAGATCCGGGTCGCGGGGGAACAGGTCCGCGACGCTGTCCGGGATGTGCAGCAGCCGCGCCTGGTCGATGACCGGCTCGCACGGCGTGCCGGGGAGGGCGTACTCGTAGTCAGACACGAAGCGGTCGTCGAACCAGAAGGCGAGCGCGCGCAGCCGCCGCGACGCGGGCAGGTACTCCGTCACCCAGGCGCCGGCGACGCCGAGGGCGGCCGCGACGTTCTTGACCAGCGCCGCGAAGAACTCGTGGCCGATCTCGCGTGCCGTTCCTTCCAGGATGGCACGGATGACCGACGCGTGATCGAGCGGCTGCCCCATGGCGCGCGAGGACCCCTCTGGCGGCGACAGCTTAGCGCCATCCCCCCCACACCACAACCGCGCCGCGAGCCCGCTGTCCCGAGTGTCGATCCCGGCGACCGCCGTTCGACGTGTCAGTGGGAGGGACAGCCATGTCGGACACACGTTCCCGGAAGATCTTCGTCAACCTCGCCGTGCGCGACCTGAAGCGGTCGATGCAGTTCTTCTCCGCGCTCGGCTTCGAGTTCGACCCGAAGTTCACCGACGACAAGGCCGCGTGCATGATCATCGGCGAGGAGGCCTTCGTCATGTTGCTCTCCGAGCCGTTCTTCCGGACGTTCACGCGGCGCGAGCCGTGCGACACGGCCCGGCAGACCGAGGGCCTGTTCGCGCTGTCGTGCGCCAGCCGGGAGGAGGTGGACGCGATGGTGAAGACGGCCCTCGCCGCCGGCGGGCAGCCGGCGATGGACCCGATGGATCACGGCTTCATGTACGGCTGGAGCTTCTACGATCCCGACGGGCATCATTGGGAGGTGATGTGGATGGATCCCAAGGCCGCCCAGTAGGAGGGACCATGACGTTCGCGATGACGAGACAGGAGCGGGAGCAGTTCCTGGCCGCGCTGCACGTGGGCATCATCAGCATCGCGGAGGACGGGCGCGGGCCGCTCACCGTCCCCGTCTGGTACGCGTACCAGCCCGGGGGCGAGCTCCGGGTCCTGACCGCGAGTGCGTCGCGCAAGGGGCGGCTGCTCGAGCGGGCCCGCCGCTTCAGCCTCTGCGCGCAGACGGAGACGCCGCCGTACCGCTACGTCAGTGTCGAGGGCCCCGTCGTCGCGATCGCCCCGGCCGACGTCGAGCGGGACCTCCGTCCGCTCGCGCGCCGGTACCTGGGCGCGGAAGCCGGCGACGCCTACATCGCCGCCACGCGAGAGCAGCACGCCGACGACGTGCTCATCCGTATGCGCCCCGAGCGCTGGCTCACCGCCGACTTCGGGAAGGCGGGCAGCGCCTGATCGGTGGATCTACCGGCGCACGACCTAGGGCGGCTGGACCTCGCGCAGCCGCCGCTCGAGGAACCGGCGCTCCGCGTCGTTCGTGACCAGCGCGAGCGCCCGCGCATAGCTCTGCGCCGCCTCCGCCGGCTCTCCGAGACGGCGGAGCAGGTCGGCACGCGCCGCGTGCAGCAGGTGGTACCGGTCCAGCTCGCCGGTGGCGGCGAGCGCGTCGACGAGCGCGAGCGCCGCCCGCGGCCCGTCCACCATCGCGACCGCGGCCGCGCGGTTCAGCGAGACGATCGGCGAGGGCTGCACGCGCTCGAGGACGTCGTAGAGGCGCACGATCTGAGGCCAGTCCGTCTCCTCGGGCCGCTCGGCCTGGCAATGCAGCGCGGCGATGGCGGCCTGGAGCGCGTACGGTCCGGGCCCCCCGCGCAGCGCGTCCTCGACGAGCGGCAGCGCCTCCGCGATCTGCTCCCGGTTCCAGCGGCTCCGGTCCTGCTCCTCGAGCACGACGAGATCGCCGGCCGCGTCCAGCCGCGCCTCGCGTCGCGAGTCGTGCAGCAGCATGAGGGCCAGGAGCGCCGTCGCCTCCGACGGCGGGTGCGGCGCCGTCAGGATCGTCACGAGCCGGGCGAGGCGGATGGCCTCGGCGCAGAGGTCGGTTCTCACCAGCGCCACGCCGCGCGTGGCCGCGTAGCCCTCGGTGAAGATCAGGTAGATCACCGCCAGTACCGCGTCGAGCCGCGCGGGCATGTCGCTGGCGTCGGGCACCGCGTACGGGATGCCGGCGTCGCGGATCTTCGCCTTCGCACGCACGAGTCGCTGGGCCATCGTGGGGGTCGGCACGAGGAACGCCCGCGCGATCTCGTCCGTGTCGAGGCCGCCGAGGGTGCGCAGGGTGAGGGCCACCTGCGCCTCCAGGGCCAGCGACGGATGACAGCACGTGAAGATCAGTCGAAGACGATCGTCCGGGATGTCGGCCGGATCGAAGTCCGGCGCGTCGACGACGGCGGTGGTCTCCGTCGCCGCGTAGACGTCCAGCTTCTCGCCGAACCGCGTGCGGCGCCGGATCCGGTCGATGGCCTTGTGCCGCGCCGTCTGGATGATCCAGGCCCGCGGGGCCTCGGGGACGCCCGAGGTCCGCCACTGGTCCACCGCCGCCGCGAACGCCTCCTGCGCCGCCTCCTCCGCCAGGTCGAAGTCGCGGACGAGGCGGATCAGGGTCGCGACGATCCGGCCCCAGTCGGAGCGGTAGACCGCGTCCACCGCGGCGTCGGCGTCCAGCATGCGCGCCACGAGAGATAATCTACCGCCGGTGTCGATCGGGACGCCGGCCGTTCGACTCTAGATGGAGGGCCCCGTGAAATACATGTTGCTGGTGTACCTGGACGAGGGCTGGGAGAAGCGGAGCCTGGCCGAGCGGCAGCAGGTCTACGGGGAGCAGATGGCGCATACGAAGGAGCTGGGCGGACGCTATCTGGCCGGCTCGCCGCTGCATCCTCCGTCGTCGGCGACCACCGTGCGGGTCCGCGACGGCAAGCGGCTCCTCACCGACGGCCCGTTCGCGGAGACGCGCGAGCACCTCGGCGGCTACATGCTGATCGAAGTGGACAACCTCGACGAGGCGATCGCCTTTGCCGCCCGCGCCCCGCTGGCGCGCGTGGCGACCATCGAGGTGCGTCCGGTGCGGGAAGGGCCGCCGACGTAGCTAGCGCCGCGCCGGCGGCGCAAAGGCGGCTTCGAGCGTCCCGAGCATGTCGGCCTCGGCCCGCGACACCTTGGACCCCACGCCGAAGACACCGCCGCTGGCGGCGGCAACCGCCCGCGCGCGCTCGAGCAGGCTCGTCTTGAGGCGGGCGATGCCGTCGGCGTCGAGATGCTCGCACATCCCCTGGACGAGGTGTGTCCACGCCGTGAGCAGCCGGGGCTCCGGCCGGCGGTCGAGCCAGGCCTCGAGCAGCGTGCTCTCCGCGGATCCCGGCGCGACGCCGGCCTTGTCGACGACCTCGCGGCGCTCCTTCGCGTCGAGCGTGCCGTCGGCCCAGGCGACCTCCACCAGCGGGACGAGGGAGAGCGCCGCGACCGTCTCCGCGCGGATGCCCAGCTCCATGAGCGTCTGGAGGACGGTGGGATTGGTGATGCCCGAGGCCCTGGAGAGCGCCTCGCGGGCCGTCTCGGCGGCATGCAGCTCCTTCAGGCGCGCCCTCAGGCGCTGGTCCTCGCGGTGGAAAAACTCGTCCTCGAGGCTGCGTCCGCGGTCGCGCAGGATCTCCGGCGGTTTCGATTCCATGGCGTTCCTCCCGGCCACCATGATCGCATGGCCGCGCTCGACCCTGGCGGAGGGCGTGCAGAGCGCGGGAGACGGCGCTATAACACTGGAGTGGCCGACGACCGTCTGGCGACCCTCGAGGCTCCCCGTTCCCTCGCCACCTTCACGCACGTGATCTACGCGCTCCACGCGTTCAGCCTGGTGACGGGCATCATCGGCACCGCCACCGTCGTGGGCGCGTTCCTCACCGGGTGGCCCTCGATCATCGCCGTCATCCTGAACTACGTGAAGCGCAGCGAGGCGCGCGGGACCTGGCTCGAGTCGCACTTCCGGTGGCAGATCCGCACGTTCTGGTTCGGGCTGCTCTGGGTCGCGCTGTGTCTGCTCTTCGTGGTCCTCACGCTGGGCATTGGCATCCTGCTCGCCTGGCTGCCGCTCGCCGTGGTCGGGCTGTGGTTCATCTACCGCATCGCGCGCGGCTGGCTGGCGCTGAACGAGCGCCGGCCGATGTACGTCTAACCGACATGGGGGCTCCGGGCGCCCCCAAGCCCCCATGGGCGGCTCGGGGCACCCCGGCGAAGCCGTGGCGCCCCTCGAACAGCCTCCCTAGCCTGCCCAGACCCTAGCCGCGATCCGCGGGCCCGCCGCGCGGCGGCCGGCGAAAGTGCGACCACGACATCCCGACGGCGAGAATGGCGGCCACGCTCACGAGACCGATCCACGAGATCGCGCTGACGCTCTCGATGGGCAGCCAGCCCCAGTCGGCGAAGAGCCAGAACAGCGCGGCCAGGAGGGCGTTCGCCAGCAGCAGTCCGAGTCCCCCCATCGACCGCAGGGTGATCCGCAGGCAGATGACCCAGCCGATGAGCAGCACGACGCCGGCGAGGACGATCGGCGGCCGCCACTGCCAGTTCGTGCGCTCGGCCCACGCGTAGTACGAGTACGGCGTGGGGTTGTACGTGGCGCCCACGACCAGCAGCGCGAAGGCGAACCGGGCGACGAGCGTCCGGACCGGGAGTCGGCCTCTCACGGCTCGACATTACCGCGTCGCGCGCGTTCCGGGGCTGCTAGAGTGAGTCGCGGCGTGCGACGGTGCCGGGGCCCGGCCACGCCGCTCGGAGACGGGACGCTGACGACACGCGGGGCGGGGGCATGACGATGCGGATTCTGGTGGCCACGGACGGCTCTGCGGACGCCGACGGCGCGATCGAGTGGCTCATGCACTTTCCCTTGCCGGCCGACGCCAGCGTCGAGGTCGTCAGCGTCATCGCCCAGATCGTGCTCCGCGAACGCGGCGGCGGCGCCCCGCTGAGCAAGATGGCGGCGCAGGCCGAGGGCGTCGTGGAACAGGCCCGCCGCCGCCTCGCCGGACGCTGGCCGGACGTCGCCGGGCGTGTCCTCCACGGGGACGCGCGCGAGGCGATCGCGGAGGCGGCCTACCGGGGCGGCGTGCATCTGGTCGTCGTGGGCGCGCGCGGGCTCGGCGCCGCCGCGTCCTTCTTTCTCGGCAGCGTCTCGCTGGGGGTCGTGCGCCACGCGCCCTGCGCGGTCCTCGTCTGCCGCGGGAAGGCCCGCCCCCTCGAGGTCGTCGTCGTCGGCCACGACGGCTCGCCGGACGCCGCGGCGGCGTTGAGCTTCTTCTCGGCGCTGCCGCTGCCCCGGGACCTGACGGTACGGGTCGTCGGCGTCGTGCAGCCGCTGGGGCTGCTCCCCTCGTCGGAGGTCGTCACGCCCGAGCTGGCGGCGGCGCTCAAGCGCGGCGAGGACGAGCTGCGCTCCGAGCTCGAGCCGGCGCTCGGCTCCGCCGTGGAGGCCCTGCGTCCCCGCGTGGCCACGGTGACCAGCGCCACGCCCGTCGGTTCGCCGGCCGACGTGCTCGTGCGAGAGGCGGCGGGGAGCCAAGCCGACCTCGTGGTCGTCGGGGCACGCGGCAAGGGCATGCTGAAGCGGATGCTGCTCGGGAGCGTCTCCGAGTCGGTGCTCCGCCACGCCGTCTGCCCGGTGCTCATCGAGCGCCGGCCGCTGTAGCGCCGGACCACCCGCCGGCGGAAA
>DASUPA010000323.1:0-2014 GCA_036276335.1 Candidatus Methylomirabilota bacterium
CAGCCCGCCGAGTGGTGCTCGCCGACCCAGACCTCGTCGTAGCCGAGGTAGTCGAGCCACTCGATCAGCTCCATGTCGCGGGAGAGCGCCAGCGTGGGGTTCTCGCCGATGCGGTGGAACGGCGCGAGGAAGATCCCGAACTTCATTCCCTTGTGGGCCATGGGCCAGACTCTAGCACGAGAGCGCGCGGCCGCCGTTCGTCGTACCCTGACCTGCCTCGGTGCAACCGGGCTCAGCGCACGGGCGGGATCGGGGGGGCTTCGGGGAGGAAGTGGCCGAAGCCGGGTTTTTGCTCGAGGGCGCCGTCGGGATTCAGCACGACGTGGCCGCGCACGAGGGTCATCCACGGGCGGCCGCGGACGCGCCAGCCCTCGTAGGGGGTGTAGCCGGCGACGCTGAGGTGCTGCCGCTGCTCGATCGTCCACTCCGCAGCGGGATCCCAGATGGTGAGGTCGGCATCGGCGCCGACGCGGATGGCGCCCTTGCGCGGGAAGAGGCCGAAGATCCGCGCGGGGTTCTCGGCGAGCACGCGGGCCATCCAGGAGAGCGGCAGGCCGCGGCGCGCGACGCCCTCGCTGTACACGAGCGGCGCCAGCGTCTCGAGCGACGGCGCGCCGAACGGGATCGGCTTGCCCTGCGCGTCGACGAAGATGTTGGTCCGGCCGGGCTCCTTGAACCGGGGCGGCCGCGGCGCGTGATCGCTGGCCACCGTGTGGATGTAGCCGCCGGCGAGGCCCGCCCACATCGCGCCGCGGTCGGGTCCGCCTTCCGGGCGCAGGGGCGGGCCGATCTTCGCGAACGGCCCCAGGCGCGCCATCTCGGCGTCGCCGAGGAGCAGGTACTGGGGACACGTCTCGGCCCAGACGCGCTGGCCCTCGGCCTGCGCCCGCTTGATGCGCTCGAGCCCGAGCCGCGTCGAGAGATGGACGACGTACACCGGACAGCCGGTGAGGCGGCCGACGAGGATGGCGCGGTTGATCGCCTCCTCCTCTGCCCAGTCGGGGCACGTCGCCGGGAAGTCCGTGGGCGCCGTGCGGCCCTCCGCGATGGCCTTGTCCTCCAGGTAGCAGAGGATGTCGCCGTTCTCGCAGTGCAGCTGGCACACGGCCTCGAGCGCGGCGAGCCGCTCCATCGCCTTGCACAGGAACTCGTCGGACACCATGCGCTTGCCGCGCTTCTTGTACGTCATGAACATCTTGAACGAGCGAACGCCGAGGCGCACCGCCTCCGCGAGGCCGTCGAGGAGCCGCGGCTCGTGGTCGAGGATGAAGTGGAAGCCGAAGTCGAGCGTCGACACGCGCTCGGCCTCCTCGCGCAGGCGACGGGTCGCGGTGGGCAGCGTCTCGCCCTCGTCGACGGTGACGAACGGCACGAGGCTGGTGAGCCCCGTGCGGGCGGCGGCGAGCGCGGACGTTTGCCAGTCGTCGTACTCCGGACCGACGTGCAGGTGGCAGTCGATGAGCCCGGGGAAGACGATCTTCCCGGCGGCGTCGATCACGCGGTCGGCGGGCGGCAGGAGCGCCTCGGGCGCGATGGCCGCGATCCGCCCGCCGTCGACGGCCACCGACGCCTCGAAGTCGTCGGTGGCGGTGACCACGCGGCCGCCGCGGACGACGAGGTCGACGCGGCTCATCGGCCGCGCCCCGGCGGAGCCGTGGCGCGCCTCGATATCGGCCGAGGCTGTCTCATCGATGCGGCTCCTTCTCGGTGACCGGCTGGAGCAGCGCGCGGTAGTGCTGCGGCTGCCGCCGGCCCAGAAAGTTCCAGCGCGTGCGCACCGGCGTCATCTGGTCGAGGTCGATGCGACACGTGACCAGCTCGTCGCCGGTGGCGGAGGCCCTCGCGATGATCTGGCCGAGCGGATTGATCACGCAGCTCCCGCCGATCAGCTCCACGCCGTCCTCGACGCCGGCCTTGGCCACGCCGACGACGAAGCACGCGTTCGCGTAGGCGCCGGCGCGCATGCACAGGTCGTTGAGGTCCAGCGCCAGTGCGGAGCCCGGCGTGTTGTAGC
>DASUPA010000324.1:0-3978 GCA_036276335.1 Candidatus Methylomirabilota bacterium
CGCCGCGGCCAAGCAGGAAGTCGCGCGCCTGTCCTCGCTCGCCTTCGCGATGGCCACCGCGAAGAACGCGTACTGGGCCGAGCAGGCGGAGATCCAGAAGCTCGCGGTGTCGGCGTGGGTCGCACGCGGGGAAGGCCGGAACGACGAGGCGGTGGCGCTGATGCGCCAGGCGGCCGACCGGGAAGACGCCACGGAGAAGCATCCGGTCACGCCGGGCGCCATCCAGCCCGCGCGTGAGATGCTCGCGGAGCTGCTCGTCGAGGTGGGCCAGCCCGCCAAGGCGCTCGCGGAGTTCGAGGCCTCCCAGAAGACCGATCCCAACCGCCTGCACGGACTCGCCGGCGCCGCGCGCGCGGCGGAGGCGGCGGGCGACCGCGCGCGGGCCAAGGCCTACTGCGTGAAGCTGCTGGAGCTCACGAAGACCGCGGACTCCGAGCGTCCGGAGGTCGCCGCCGCCAAGGCGTTCGTCGCCGCCCACTGAGGCAGGGCGCCGGCGGCTGTCCAGAGATCCTCCTGGACAACTGCCGGCGCTTCCTCCACGATCGCCCGCAACGTGGTCGACAGGGCGCGCTGGTTCGAGACAGCCGCCGGGAAAGGAGATCGACGATGCCGACGATCAAGACCATCGACGCGACGTTGTCCGAGGCCGTCGAGCGCCGTGCCGTACCGGGCGTGGTCGCTATGGCCGCTGCCGACCGAGGCGTCCTCTACGAGGGGGCGTTCGGGCGCCGGGACCTCGCCACGAACGCCGCCATGACGCCCGACACGGTCGTGTGGATCGCGTCGATGACGAAGGCGATCACGGCCACCGCGGCCATGCAGCTCGTCGAGCGCGGGAAGCTGGCGCTCGACGGCCCGGCCGCCACGGTGGTGCCCGAGCTCGGCGCCGCGAAGGTGCTGGAGGGCTTCGACGCGGCCGGGCAGCCGCGGCTGCGGGCGCCGAAGCGCCCGATCACGCTGCGCCACCTGCTGACCCACACCGCCGGCTACGGTTACGAGATCTTCAATGCCGCGATCGCGCAGTACCAGACGGCGACCGGCACGCCGGGCATCACCACCTGCACCAACGCGGCGCTGACGACCCCCCTGCTCTTCGATCCCGGCGACCGCTGGGAGTACGGGATCAGCATCGACTGGGCCGGCAAGATGGTCGAGGCGGTCTCCGGGCAGCGGCTCGACCGCTACTTCGAGCAGAACATCTTCGGGCCGCTCGGCATGCGCGACACCTCCTTCAAGCTGTCGCCGTCCCAGCAGTCGCGGCTGGCGTCCGTGCACCAGCGCGGCGCGGACGGCACGCTGGCGCCGATCGAGTTCGGGCTGCCGCAGGAGCCCGAGTTCCTGATGGGCGGCGGCGGCCTCTACAGCACCGCCGGCGACTATCTCCGATTCGCGCAGATGATCATGCGGGACGGCGCGCTGGACGGCGCCGCCGTGCTGCGGCCGGAGACGGTGGCGCAGATGGCGCAGAACCACATCGGCCCGCTCGAAGCGGGGGTGCTCCAGACCGCGATGCCCGAGCTCTCCCTCGACGTCGACCCGTTCCCCGGCATGTCGAAGAAGTGGGGTCTGAGCTTCCTCATCAACACCGAGCAGTCGCCGACGGGACGCTCGGCGGGCAGCCTGCACTGGGCCGGTCTGGCCAACACGTACTTCTGGATCGACCGGACGAAGAAGGTGTGCGGCGTGTTCCTGTCGCAGGTCCTGCCGTTCTTCGACGAGACGGCGGCCGGCCTGTTCGCGAAGTTCGAGACGGAGATCTACCGGGCGCTGTAGACGACCTCGCCGCCGAGGACGGTCAGCGCGACCCCGACGTGTCGGAGCCGCTCGGCGGGAACGCGGGACACGTCCTCGGCGAGCACGACGAGGTCGGCGAGCTTGCCGACTTCCACGCTGCCCTTGTGCGTCTCCTCGAAGGCGGCGTGGGCGCCGTTGAGCGTGTGCATGCGGATGGCCGTGTGCAGGTCGACGCGCTCCGCGGGACCGCACACGTCGCCGTCGGAGGTCCGCCGGGTCAGCGCCTGCTCGATGCCGAAGAGCGGTGCGTGGTGCGTCACCGGGGCGTCCGACGACCCCGCCACGGGCACGCCGCGCGCCAGGAGGCTTCGCGCCGGGAACATCGTGTCCGCCCGCTCGCGTCCGTAGTTCCGCACGTAGCCGTCGCCGAACTCCCAGAAGAAGGCCGGCTGCATGGCCGGCACGACGCCCTGCGCGTGCACGCGCTGCTGGAGGTCGGGCGGACAGATCCCGCAGTGCTCGATGCGGTGGCGCAGCCCCGCGCGCGGCGCCTCCCGCTGCGCGCGCGCCATCGCGTCGAGCGTCTGCTCGATGGCGCGGTCGCCGACCGCGTGCACGGTGCACTGGAAGCCGAGGCGGTGGGCGCGGCCGAGGAGGCCGTCGAGCTCCTCCTGCCGCCAGTAGAGGATGCCGCAGTCGCGGCAGTCGGAGGCGTACGGCGCGCGCGTCGCCGCGGTGGGACCGCTGCTCGAGCCGTCCGTCATCACCTTGAAGGCGCCGAGGCGCAGCCGCTCGTCGCCGAGCCCGCTGTGCAGCCCGGTCGCGAGCAGGCCGAGCAGCGGATGCTCGAGGCTGTTCACGGTGGCGAAAGCGTAGATGCGGAGGCGCAGGCGGCCGGCCGCGACCAGGTCCTGGCACGGCGCGAAGGCGGGGCCGACCAGCCCGCCGGCGTCGTGGACGCTCGTGCAGCCGGCGGCCAGATACGCGGCGTCCGCGGCCAGCAGCGCCGTCTCGAGCTCCGCGCGCGACGGGAGCGCGGCCACCTGGAGCGGCGTCTGCGCGGTCTCGTAGGCGACGCCGAGATTGCGGCCGCCCTCGCGGTCGTAGCGGCCGCCCGGCGGATCGGGAGTCCGATCGTCGATCCCGGCCAGCGCGAGCGCCCCGGAGTTGACGGAGGCGATGTGGCCGCAGGTCCGCGTGAAGATCACGGGATGCTCCGGCGCCACCGCGTCCCAGTCGAGGCGATTCGGATGGCGACGCTCGACCAGCCGTGACTGATCGTAGCCGCGGCCGCGGATCCACGTGCCGGCCGGCTGCGTCAGCGCCCGCTCGCGGACCGCCTTCTGGAGCGCCTCGATCGACTGCATGCCCGGCGCCTTGCAGTCGATGGACGCCATCGACATGCCGAGGCTCACGAGGTGGCAGTGGGCGTCGACGAACCCCGGCAGCAGCGAGCGCCCGCCGAGCTCCACCACGCGCGTCCGGGGCCCCACGAGCGCGCGCACGTCGGCGTCGGCGCCCACGGCCGCGATGCGGCCGCCCGACACCGCCACCGCCTGCGCGATGGTGTCGGCGGCGTCCACGGTGTGGACGCGGCCTCCGAGAAAGACGAGGTCGGCGGTCATGGCCAGGCGGCCGATGGTACCATCCGGGGCCGGGAGGACCATCCCATGGAGCGCGCGCTCTGGCAGTGGGACGCCGTCGAGCTGGCGACCGCCATCCGCACCCGCAAGGTCTCGAGCCGCGAGGCCGTGCAGGCCGTGCTGCAGCGTCTCGACGCGGTGAACCCGTCGCTGAACGCTGTCACCGTCCTGCTCGCCGACCAGGCGCTCGCCGCCGCCGAGCGTGCCGATGCCGCGCTGAAGCGCGGCGACGTGCTGGGACCGCTCCACGGGGTCCCGGTGACGATCAAGGAGAACATCGATCAGGCGGACCAGGCGACGGCCAACGGCGTGGTCGCCTTCAAGGACCTGATCGCGAGGGTCGACAGTCCGCCCGTCGCCAACTGGAAGCGGGCGGGCGCCGTGATCGTCGGCCGGACGAACACCCCGGCCTTCAGCCTGCGCTGGCACACGGACAACGACCTGCGCGGCCGCACCTACAACCCGTGGGCGCGCACGCGCACGCCGGGCGGCTCGAGCGGCGGCGCCGCCGCCGCGGTGGCAACGGGCGTGGCGCCGCTGGCCCACGGCAACGACCTCGGCGGCTCCATCCGCTATCCCGCCTACTGCTGCGGCGTGGCCG
>DASUPA010000325.1:0-2260 GCA_036276335.1 Candidatus Methylomirabilota bacterium
CTCTCGCTGGCCGCCGGCGAGGCGGTCTGCCTGGTGGGGCGCAACGGCGCCGGCAAGACCACGACCATCGACACCATCATGGGGCTGCTGCCCGCGCGCAGCGGGCGCGTGCGGTTCAAGGGCCAGGACGTGACGGCGCTCCCCGCGCACCAGCGCGCGCGGCTGGGCATCGGCTACGCCCCCGAGGACTGCGGCATCTTCCCGGACCTCACCGTCGAGGAGAACTTCCAGATCACGGCGTGGCTCGGCAAGGCGGCGCCGCCGGAGGTCTTCAGCGTCTTCCCCGAGATCAAGGCCTTCCTGACGCGGAGGGGCCTGCATCTGTCCGGCGGGCAGAAGAAGATGCTCGCGATCACCCGGGCGCTCACGCTCCAGCCGGCCGTCCTGCTGCTGGACGAGCCGTTCGAGGGGCTCGCGCCCGTCGTCGTCACCCGGTTCATCGACGCGGTGCGCGCCATCAAGGCGCTCGGCGTCGCGGTCCTCATCGCCGAGTCGCACGTCCAGAACGCGGGGCGGATCGCGGACCGGCTCTACGCCATCGATCGCGGCGAGATCATCTTCGCCGGTCGCCCGGCCGAGCTCCTCGGCAACACCGACGTCATGAAGACGCTCCACGGGTAGGGGCGGCGACGGTCTGACCTGAGCTGGTTCGCCCTCTCGCTGGCGGCCGCCGTCACGCAGGCCGGGCAGTTCGCCGTCCTCAAGGGCCGCGCCCGCGACATCCCTCCGCTGGTGATCGTGGCGTGGACCCAGGTGGTCGCCTTCGCCGCGTGGCTCGTCTTCTTCGGCGTCACCGGTCGGCCGTTCGTCTGGCCGGGGCGCGCGTGGATCGCCATCGGCGCCTCCGTGCTGCTCGTCACCGGGATGAGCGGGCTCATCGCCCGCGCGAGCACGCGCGGCGACATCTCGGTCGTCGGTCCGGTCTACGCGCTCAGCCCCATCTTCACGGTCGTGCCCGACGCGGTGCTGTCCGGCACGCTGCCGAGCCCGCTGGGCTGGGTCGGGGTCGGCCTCGCCGTCGCGGGGACCGTGGGGTTGTCCCGTGGTCCGGCCGCCGGCGGCACGCTGCGCGGCCTGTTCCGACGCCGCGACGCGCTGGACGCACTCATCGCCGCGATCTTCCTCGGCATGCTGTCGGCCGTCGACCGCTGGGGGGCCCTGGCGCTCGGGCCGCCGTCCTACCTGCTGTGCTCGCACGGCACGACGGCGCTGCTGAACCTCGGCGTCGCGCTGGTGGCGCAGCGCCGCGCGCTGGTGGCCAGCATCGAGTTCCGCCACCTCGTGACCGTCGTGGGCCACGGGCTGCTCGGCGTGACGGGCACGGCCATGCAGACCTCGGCCCTCACGCTGGCCCCCGCCTCGTACGTCAACGCCGTGCGGCGCCTCTCCGGCCTCATCGCCGTCGTGCTGGGCGGCACGCTCTTCCGCGAGACGGACATCGGCCGCCGGCTGGTCGCGGCGGCGCTGGCGTGCGCGGGCGCGGTGTGCCTCCTGCTCGCGCGCTGACGTCAGCGGCGCGCCAGCCGCGCCGTGCCGAGCACGCTGGCCAGGCACATCTCGTCCGTCGTCTCGAAGCCGGACGTCACGACCCGCGGTGGCTTGCTCGGGTTGGCCGGGTTGTCGGCCGAGTTGTCGTAGACGCACTCCGCCTCGATCCGCGTGCCGGCCGGCAGCGACACCGGCTGCGCGTACTCGTACCGGAGCTGCCAGTCGAAGCCCCAGTCGTCGATGCGGAGCAGCGACCGTGTGGAGCCGTCCGGCAGGCGGGCGGTCACCGTCATGGCGCGACCGAGCAGGTGCATGTGCGCGTGGACCGAGAGCGCCTCGAGGTCCTCCCGCACGGCGCCGCGCGCGACGACCGAGGCGCGCGGCGCGCCCGCGGGAATGACGAAGTCCCACGCGCGTGCCCGCACGAGGGACAGCCGGCGGTCGAAGGGCCCCGAGGTGAAGTGCAGCCCGATCCGCGTGGTGTCCGTCTGCGGCGTGTCGCCCGGGTTGTGGTAGTGCACCTGGATCACCAGGCGGCCGCGCGACGGCACCCGCCACGCCACGCGGGGCGGGATCTCGAGCGGCCCGAGCCCTGGCGCCCAGCCGCCCAGCCCACCGGCGCTGTCGAAGCCCGGGCCACCGAAGCAGGCGTAGCCGGGCCCGAGCTCGGCGCGGTCGAGCTCGACCGAGCGCCCGGTGAGATCGAGGAAGGTCTGGACGTGATGGACCACCTTCCGGTTGCCGGGGAGCACCTCCGACGCGCGGATGAAGT
>DASUPA010000326.1:0-2504 GCA_036276335.1 Candidatus Methylomirabilota bacterium
GCCATCGCCGCCGTGATCACGGTCCCGTTCGTCAGCACGGTGGTGGGCGCCACCGACAGGCTCAGCGCGAGCAGCGGCAAAATCTCCTGGTGCAGGAACGGCTCGCCGCCGGTGAAGTAGATCTCCTTCACGCCCAGGCGCTCGGCGTCGGCGATGGCGCGGCGGACGGTGGCGGCGTCGAGGGGCCGGAGCCACGGCTCCCTGGGGCCGCTCGCGTTCAGGCAGTGGGTGCACTCGAGGTTGCACCAGGTGCCCGTCACCTGGATCCAGAGCGCCGTGAGATGCACGAACGGCGCGAGCGGCGCTCCCGCGGTGCCCCGCGCCAGCAGCGGCAATCCAGCCTTCACGTGCCCGGTCCTCCCTCGCCCACCGTCCCAGTGTAAACGCCGCAACCCGACCCCGTATTCCCGGCGCGGCGCATCGACGCCGCCGCGTCGCCGCGTCGTTGCGAGTCGCGCCGGCCTCGGGCATTTCGCCCGACCGTGACCTCGTGGCACCGTCGGCGATGCAGCGGTCCCCGACAGGATACGTCGCCTGTCGATCGCCGGCGGCGCGGAACGACTCTTTACGGATGCGTACGACCTGGACGAGGATGGAACACGACGAGACGATGCTGGTGCGCGCGTGCCGTCGAATCGGCGCTCGGCGTGCCGCCATCGTACATCGCAGGACGAGCCGTGTCCGGGCGCGCGGTGCGTGGTCGGCTCGCTCATGGCCCGGAACGTGGATCGGCGCGAGTGAGCGCTCGGGAGGTCGGCGCAGATGAGTCGTCGCGGCTGGATCGGATCGGTGGTGCTGCTCGTCGTCGTCGTCGGGGTCGCCGGCGGCCTGGCCACGTGGAAGTACATGGCCATGCAGGCCGCCGACGCCGCCTCGGCGAGCCCGCCGGAGCCGCTGGAGGCGGTGACGGCCGCGGTGGCGCGGCGGATCCAGCATCGCGAGATGGTCACGTCCATCGGGACCGTCCTCGCGCTCCGCTCCATCACGCTGCGCAACGAGCTGGCCGGCACCGTCCGCCACGTCGCGTTCACCTCGGGCCAGGTGGTCGAGGCGGGCGCGGTGCTCGTGGCGCTCGACACGTCCGTCGAGGAGGCGGAGCTCAGGGCGCAGGAGGCGCAGGCCGCCCTCGCGGAGACGCTGCTCGGCCGCATGGAGCGCGCGAGCCAGCAGCGCGCGGCGTCGGCGATGGAGGTCGACCGCGCGCGGGCCGAGCGCGACGTCGCGCTGGCGCAGATCGCCCGCACCCGGGCGGTCATCGCGCGCAAGACGATCCGGGCGCCGTTCCGCGCGCGCGTCGGCATCGCCGACGTCCATCCCGGTCAGTACCTCGACGAGGGCACCCGCCTGACGACGCTGCAGGGCGTCGGCGAGGGCGTGCACGTCGACTTCACCGTCGCGCAGGCGGTGGTGGCGAGCCTGCGCGTCGGCGACCGCGTCGACGTGCTCGGCGGCCGCGACGCGCCCCGCGGCGCGGCGCGCATCGTGGCCATCGACGCGCGCGTCGACCCCGCCACCCGCAACGCCATGGTCCGCGCGAGGATCGACGCGGCCGCCGCCGCGCCGCCCCCCGGCGCGTCGGCGCGGGTCGAGGTGCCGGTCGGCCGTCCGCGCGCGGCGGTGGCGGTGCCGCTCAGCGCGCTGCGCAAGGGGGCCGCCGGCGACCACGTGTTCGTCATCGCGCCGGGCAAGGACGGCAAGCCGCGCGCGCACGTGCGCCGCGTCGAGAGCGGCGCGATGCTCGGCGACGAGGTCGTCGTGCACGCCGGGGTCGCGGCCGGCGAGCGGGTGGCGGCGTCGGGCTCCTTCAAGCTGCGCGACGGCGCCCTGGTCGCCGTCGACGACGGGCCGGCCGCGGCCGCCCCGGGGCGGTAGCCGACGGCCATGCGCGCGTTCACGGACATCTTCATCACGCGACCCGTGCTCGCGGTCGTGGTGAACCTCGTGATCGTGCTCATCGGCTGGCGCGCGCTCACGGCGCTGCCGGTGCAGCAGTACCCGCAGATCGAGAGCTCGTCGATCGTCATCACCACCACGTACGTGGGCGCCAGCGCCGAGACCGTCCGCGGCTTCCTCACCACCCCGATCGAGCGGGTCGTGTCGGCGATCAGCGGCGTCGACTACCTCGAGTCCACCAGCCGCGCCGGCCTCAGCACCGTCACCGTGCGCCTCAAGCTGAACCACAGCAGCACCGCGGCGCTCGCCGAGGTGACCGCACGGCTGCAGCAGGTGCGCGCCGAGCTGCCGGCGGAGGCGGAGCCGCCCGTGGTCGAGGTGCAGCGCGCCGACCGCCCGTACGCCTCCTTCTACCTGAGCTTCACCTCGACCGCGCGGACGGTGCCGGCGGTGACCGACTGGCTCACGCGCACGCTGCAGCCGCAGCTCGCGACGCTGCCGGGCGTGCTGCGCGTGACCGTCGAGGGCGGCCGCCCGCTCGCCATGCGCGTCTGGATCGAGCCGGACCGCCTGGCCGCGCTCAACCTGTCGCCCGGCGACGTGCACGCCGC
>DASUPA010000327.1:0-3004 GCA_036276335.1 Candidatus Methylomirabilota bacterium
GTGATCAAGGCCATCAAGCTGCCGCCGGCGGGCACGATCGACGGGCTACCGGAGTACCGGATCACCGAGCGCTTCTCGGCCCTCCTCTACTCCAAAGTGGTCGCCGCGTACCTCTTCGACAGCCAGGCGCGCTGGAGCGAGGGCGAGGCGCGGGAGCCGCTCGAGTGGAAGGCGCTCGGGATGTTCGGCCGGATGGCGGCGCCCGAGGCCCGCAAGCCGGTGATCCTCTCCGGCGGCCTCACCCCGGACAACGTGGCGCGGGCGGTCGAGATCGTCCGGCCCTACGCCGTCGACGTCAACTCCGGCGTCGAGTCGAGGCCGGGCAAGAAGGACCCCGACAAGGTGCGGCGCTTCGTCGCCGAGGCCCGGCGGGCGTGAAGACGCTGCCCGACGCGCGCGGCCACTTCGGGCGGTTCGGCGGCCGCTTCGTGCCCGAGACGCTGATGACGCCGCTCATCGAGCTGGAGAAGGCCTACCAGGCGGCGCGCCGCGACCGCGCGTTCCAGCGCCGCCTGCACGCGCTGCTCACGGACTACGCGGGCCGGCCGACGCCGCTCTACTTCGCCGCGCGGCTCAGCGAGCACTGCGGCGGCGCGCGCATCTGGCTCAAGCGCGAGGACCTCTGTCACACCGGCGCCCACAAGATCAACAACGTCCTCGGCCAGGCGCTGCTCGCCCAGCGCATGAAGAAGAAGCGCGTCATCGCGGAGACGGGCGCCGGCCAGCACGGCGTGGCCACCGCCACCGCGGCCGCCCTCCTGGACCTCGAGTGCGAGGTCTACATGGGCGCCGAGGACGTCGAGCGCCAGGCGCTGAACGTCTTCCGGATGAAGCTGCTCGGCGCCAGGGTGATCCCCGTGGAGTCGGGCAGCAAGACCCTCAAGGACGCGGTCAACGAGGCGCTGCGCGACTGGGTGACCAACGTCCGCACGACCTACTACGTGCTCGGCTCGGCGCTGGGGCCGCACCCGTACCCGATGATGGTGCGCGACTTCCACACCGTCATCGGCAAGGAGGCGAGGGTCCAGTCGCGGCGGGCGATCGGCCGGCTGCCCGACGTCCTCATCGCCTGCGTGGGGGGCGGCAGCAACGCCATCGGGCTGTTTCACCCGTTCATCGGCGACCGCCGCGTGCGGATCATCGGCGTGGAGCCGGGCGGCAGCGGCATCGCCAGCGGCAAGCACGGCGCCTCGATGACCGCGGGCGCCGTCGGTGTCCTGCACGGCTCGATGAGCTATCTCCTCCAGAGCGACGACGGCCAGGTGGCCGTCGCCCACTCGATCTCGGCCGGGCTCGACTACCCCGGCGTCGGCCCCGAGCACGCCTATTACAAGGACGCGGGACGCTTCGAGTTCGTGTCGATCACCGACGAGGAGGCGCTGGAGGGCTTCCAGGCGCTGACGCGGCTCGAGGGCATCATGCCGGCGCTCGAGTCCTCGCACGCCATCGCCCACGCCATGCGCCTGGCCAAGACGCTCCCCCGCAGCAAGACGATCCTCGTGGGCCTCTCCGGCCGCGGCGACAAGGACGTCCACGTCGTGGCTCGCGCGCTCGGCAAGGAAATATGACCAGCCGGATCGACGAGACGTTCGCCCGGCTCCGCGCGCGGGGCGAGCGCGCCCTGGTCGCCTACGTGATGGCCGGGGATCCCTCGCTGGCGGAGACCCGCCGCCTCGTGGTCGAGGCCGAGCGCCGCGGCGCGGACGTCGTCGAGCTGGGCATCCCGTTCTCCGACCCGCTCGCGGACGGCCCCGTCATCCAGCGCGCCGGGGCGCGGGCGCTGGCCGCCGGCACCACGCTGCCGCGCGTGCTGGAGCTCTGCGCCACGCTGCGCGCCGAGGTGCGGCTGCCGCTCGTGCTGATGACGTACTACAACCCCGTGCTCGCCTTCGGCCTGAAGAGCTTCGCCCGCACGGCCGTGGACGCGGGCGTCGACGGGGTCATCGTGCCCGACCTGCCCATCGAGGAAGCCGACCCGCTGCGCGCCGAGGCGGAGCCGGCCGGCCTCGACGTCGTGCAGCTCGTGTCGCCGACGTCGACGCCGGCGCGCGTCCGGAGCATCGCCCGGCTCAGCCGCGGCTTCATCTATCTCGTGTCCCTCACCGGGGTCACGGGCGAGCGGCGCGCGCTGCCGCCGGCTCTCGCGGCGCAGGTCCGGACGCTGCGCCTGGTGACGACGAAGCCGGTGTGCGTCGGCTTCGGGGTGTCGACGCCCGCGCACGTCGCCGCCGTGGGGCGCCTGGCCGACGGCGTCGCGGTGGGCTCCGCCATCGTCCGCACGATCGAGCAGCACGCCGGCACCGCCGACCTGGCCAAGAACGTGGGCGACTTCATCGCGGCGCTCAAGGCGCCGCTCCGGGGGGCCTGATGGCCTGGTTCCGCCGCAAGCCGGAGGAGACGGCCGGCACGCCGAAGAAGGTGAACATCGCCGAGGGGCTCTGGATCAAGTGCGACTCGTGCAAGGAGATCATGTACCGCGCGGAGGTCGAGCGCGCGGGGCGCGTGTGCCCCAAGTGCCGGTACCCCTTCCGGATCGGCGCCCGGGAGCGCATCGCGCTGCTCGCCGACCCCGGCACCTTCGAGGAGCACCAGACCGGCCTCACGTCGGCCGACCCGCTGAAGTTCAAGGACTCCAAGCGCTATCCCGAGCGCGTGAAGGCGGCGCGGCAGAAGACGGCGCTCGAGGACGCCGTGATCAGCGGCATCGCGCGCATCGGCGGCCTCCCGACCGTGCTCTGTGTCTTCGAGTTCGCCTTCCTCGGGGGCAGCATGGGCTCGGTGGTGGGCGAGAAGCTCACCCGCGCCATCGAGCTCGCCGTCGACAAGGCGCTGCCGGTCATCATCGTGTCGGCCTCGGGCGGCGCGCGGATGCAGGAAGGGATCCTCTCGCTCATGCAGATGGCCAAAACGTCGGCGGCGCTCGAGCGGCTCGCGGAAGCGCGCCTGCCGTACGTCTCCGTGCTCACGGATCCGACCACGGGCGGCGTGACGGCCTCCTTCGCCA
>DASUPA010000328.1:0-7471 GCA_036276335.1 Candidatus Methylomirabilota bacterium
GCACCTCCATCGGATGAGGATCGAACGTGCAGGCGACGGCCGGGATCGCCGCCTCCCGGCCGTGCGCCACCGCCGTGCCGAGGATCACGCGATGGCCGAGATGGACACCGTCGAAGACCCCGAGCGCGACGGCGCAGGGCCGCGGCTCAGGCGGGACGGGCGGAAGTCCCCGGACGATCTGCATGGAGGATTCTCTGCGGGCGCACGCTGCGGCCGTCCGCCGCCACTTCGCCCACCCCGACCAGCGCGCCGGCCGCGTCGTACACGCGCACGAGCCGGGCTCCGCTCAGCGGGGGCGCGAGCTCGGCAGGCTGGCCGTGGCGGAAGCGGCGCACGCCCTCGCCGTCCAGGTGGACGGCCCGCCAGCCGGCGAGCGCGGAGTCGGGCGGCAGCACGCGCGCCCGGAGCGCCTCCGGCGAGGCCCCGGCGAGCTCCGCCCACGTCACCGCGCCGCGCAGTTCGAAGGGGCCGACCCGGGTGCGCGTCAGGCGCTCGAGGGCGCCGCCGCAGCCGAGCGCGGCGCCGAGATCGGCCGCCAGCACGCGGACGTACGTCCCCTTGCCGCACACGATCCGGAGGGTCGCCGACGTCTCTCCGACCTCCTCGACCGTGATCGAGGCGACCTCCACCTCGCGGGGCGCGCGCTCGACCTCGACGCCCTCGCGCGCGAGCTCGTAGAGCCGGCGACCGGCGTGGTGGACGGCCGAGAACATCGGCGGCACCTGCGCGATGCGGCCGACGAAGGGCCGGCACGCCGCCTCCAGCCGCGCGCGGGACAGCCCGGTGACGGGCGCCTCGGCGAGGACGCGGCCGCTGAGGTCGTGCGTGTCGGTGGTGATGCCGAAGCGGACCGTGGCGACGTACTCCTTGTCGTGGTCCATGAGATAGGGCGTGAGCTTCGTGGCCTCGCCGACGAGCAGGGGCAGGACGCCGGTCGCCTGCGGATCGAGCGTCCCGGCGTGCCCGATGCGACGCACCCCGAGCCGCCGCCGCGCCAGCGCGACGGCGTCGAAGGAGGTGACGCCGGCGGGCTTGTCGACCACGAGGATCCCGGAGCCGCCGCCCGTCATCGGGGCGCCGCGACCGCGGCGCGCACGGCCTCGAGCACCTGCTCCGTGACGCCCTCCAGCGTGCCGCCGACCGTGCAGCCGGCGGCGTTCGCGTGGCCGCCGCCGCCGAACTTCGCCGCCACGCGATTGACGTCGACCTCACCCTTGGCGCGCAGGCTGACCTTCACGCGGCCGCCGCCCAGCTCGCGCAGGAGGCAGCCCACCTTCACGCTCGCGATGGATCGGGGATAGTTCACCAGCTCCTCGGCCTCGATGAAGCGCTCCGGCACCAGGCCGGTCGGCAGGGCCAGCCACGCGATGCGGCCGTCGTCCGACACGCGGACGCGCGACAGCGACTCGCCGAGGAAGCGCAGGGCGTCGGGGGCGCGGCGCTCGTAGAGCGCGGACGAGACGGCGGCGGGGTCGGCGCCGGCCTCCGTCAGCGCCGACGCGATCCGGAAGGTCTCCGGCGTCACGTTCGAGTAGCGGAACGAGCCGGTGTCCGTGTGGATCGCGGTGAACAGGTTGGCCGCGATGGAGGGCGTCAGCGGCACCCCGAGCGCGACCAGCAGCCGGTACACCATCTCGCCGGTGGCGGCGGCGCCGACATCGATCCAGTTCACCGTCCCGTAGCGGCGATTGTCGGGATGGTGGTCGATGTTGACGACGGCGCGCGACGCCGCGCGCGCCGCGTGGATCAGCCCTTCCGTCCGGTCGGGATTCGGACAGTCGGTCAGCACCGCGACCTCGAACGGCCCGGTGAGGCCGCCGAGCACCTCGTAGCGCTTCACCCCGGGCAGGAAATCGAGCGCCCCCGGCGCCGGATGGGGGCCCCCCGCGACGACGCGCCAGCCGCGGCGCTCCAGCGCCTCGCCGAGCGCCAGGAGCGTGCCGAGGACGTCGGCGTCGGGATGCACGTGCCCGAGCATCAGCGCCCGCCCCGGAGGCCCCTCGAATGCCTCCAGGACGTCGCGGGGAACGCGGAGGTCGACGCTCACTGGCCCGGATGCACCTGCTTGAGCAGCGACTGGATCCGCGCGGCGTGCTCCAGCGAATGGTCGGCGCGGAAGTCCAGCTCCGGGGTGATGCGCAGGTCGAGGTGCTGGCGCAGCCAGTTGCGGACGAAGCCCTTGGCGCTCTCGAGGGCCGCCAGCGACGCCTTCCACTGCGCCTCGCCGCCCAGCACCGAGACGAAGATCTTCGCCGTCCGGAGATCCTTCGACGTCTCCACCTCGGTCACGGTCACGAAGCCCAGTCGCGGGTCCTTGAGCTCGCGCTGGAGCAGCGTCGACACCTCCTCCTTGATGAGCTGATTGACACGGTCCAGTCGCTTGCCCTGCATCACAGTATCTCCACGGACGTGTCGAGGACGCGGCCCTCGACGTGGTCCTCGATGAAATCCATCGCCTTGGACACCACTTCGTTGGCGTGCCGGGCATCGGCCGAGACGTACGCGAGCGCGAGCGTGGCGCGCTGCCACAGGTCCTGGTGCCCGACCTCGGCCACCGACACCTCGAAGCGCGCGCGCACCCGCTCCTTGAGGCCCTTGAGGACCTGCCGCTTGCCCTTCAGGGAGTCGACGTCGGGCAAGTGGAGCTCCACCATCCCCAGCGCCACACGGGCGGCCGACATCGGTGGCGCGCGCTACAGCGTGCGCGCGACCTCTTCGGTGCTGTAGACCTCGATGATGTCGCCGCCCTGGATCCCGGACACCGCCTCCACGCCGATGCCGCACTCCTGGCCGTTGGGCACCTCGCGGACGTCGTCCTTGAAGCGCTTGAGCGACGTGACCGTCCCCTCGCCCACCACGGTATCGCCGCGGCGGACCCGCGCCTTGGCGCCGCGCACGATCTTCCCCTCGGCGACGTACGAGCCGGCGATCGGCCCGAGCTTCGAGATGACGAAGATCTGGCGCACCTGGGCGCGACCGTGGATCGTCTCCCGGATCTCGGGGGCGAGCAGGCCGGCCAGCGCCGCCCTCAGGTCGTTGATGGCCTCGTAGATGACGTTGTAGGACCGGAGGTCCACGCCATTGGTCTGCGCCTGCGTGGTGGCCTTCGGCTCCGCCTTGACGTTGAAGCCGAGCACGATCGCGCCCGAGGCCGAGGCCAGCATGACGTCGCTCTCGTTGATGGCGCCCACCGACGAGTGGATGACCTTCAGCTTCACCTCGTCCGTCGAGAGCTGCTCGAGCGACTGCGCGAGCGCCTCCACCGAGCCCTGCACGTCGGCCTTGAGGATGAGCCGCAGCTCCTTCACCTCGCCCGTCACGATCTGTCGCTGCAGGCCCTCCAGGGTGATGCGGGTAGCCGCCTTGCCCTTGCCCCGGTCGCGGTCGGCGCGCATGTTGGCGATCTGCCGCGCCTTGCGCTCGTCCGAGACGGAGACGATGACGTCGCCGGCCGACGGCACGCCGGAGAGGCCGAGGATCTCGACGGGATCGGACGGTCCGGCCGACTTGACCTTCTTGCCGGTCGGATCGATCAGCGCGCGGATGCGTCCGGAGTGCGAGCCGACGACGACGGCGTCGCCCTCCTTGAGCGTCCCGTTCTGGATCAGCGCCGTGGCCACGGGGCCGCGGCCGCGGTCGAGGCGGCTCTCGATGATCACGCCCTTGGCCGCCCGGTTGGGGTTGGCCTTCAGCTCCAGGATCTCCGACTGCAGCGCCGTCATCTCCAGCAGCTGCTCGATGCCGGTCCCCTTCTTGGCGGAGGTCGGCACGAAGATCGTCTGGCCGCCCCAGTCCTCGGGCACCAGGTCGAGGTTCGCCAGCTCGCGCTTCACGCGATCCGGGTCCGCCTCGGGCTTGTCGATCTTGTTGACGGCCACGATGATCGGCACGCTGGCGGCGCGCGCGTGGTTGATGGCCTCCTGCGTCTGCGGCATCACCCCGTCGTCGGCGGCCACCACGAGGATGACGATGTCCGTCGCCTGGGCTCCGCGCGCGCGCATGGCCGTGAACGCCTCGTGGCCCGGCGTGTCGAGGAACGTCACCTTGCCGTGCGACGTCATGACCTGATACGCGCCGATGTGCTGCGTGATCCCGCCGAACTCCTTCTCGGCCACCTTCGACTTGCGAATGGCATCGAGCAGCGACGTCTTGCCGTGGTCGACATGGCCCATGACGGTGACGACGGGCGGCCGGAGCGACAGGGCCCCGGTGTCGGTGTCCTCCTCCTCCAGCACCTCGCCCTCGACCGAGCGGATCTCGAGGTCGAAGCCGAACTTGTCGGCCACGAGCTTCGCCTCGGTCGGATCGAGGAGATCGTTCACCATCCGCATCACGCCGAGCTCGATCAGGGCCTTGATCACCTCGCCCGACTTGCGGCGCATCTTCTCCGCCAGCTCGGCCACCGTCACCGACTCCGGGACGCGAACGAGCTCGCGGCGGACCTCCACCGGCGGTGGGGGCGGCGCCTCGACGGCGGCCGCGGGCGCCACCGGGCGCTGGACCTCCGTGGGCGCGGGCGGCTTCGGCGGGGGCGGCGCGGTGGCCGCCGGCGCGGCTGGGCGCGACGGGGCGGCCGGGCGCGGCGGAGGCGGCGGCGCCGCGGGGCGCGGCGGCGACACGGTCACCCGGGCCTGACCGAAGGGGCCGGCCGGATGCCGCGGCGACGGGCGCGACGGCGCCGGCGTCGGGCGCTCGAGCGGCCGGAACGGGACGATCTTCGGCTCGGTCTTCGGCGACGTCGGCGCTGCCGGTGGCGGCGCTGCGGCGGCCGGCTTCACCGGCTCCACCGGCGGCGGCGGGGCGACCGGCGCCACGCGCGGCGGCTCGGGCACGATCTCGGGCGGACGCGGCGCGATGGCGGGCGGCTCCGGCACGATCTCCGCGGGCCTCGGCTTGACGATCGTCGCGGCCGGCTTCACCTCTTCCGGCGTCTCGGCGGCCTCGTCGGCCTTCGCCTTCCTGGCGCGCGGCTTCTTCGGCGCGGCCTCGGCGCCCTCGGCCTTCGGCTTCGCGACGCGCTTGGGCTTGACCGGCTCTTCCGGCAGCTCGCGGCCCTTGCCCAGCTTCACGCGCAGCTCGTTCGCCAGCTTGGCGTCCAGCGGCGTCATCGCCCGAACGCCCTTGTGCCCCATCTCCTCGGCCGCGAGCATCAGATCCTTGCTCGTCACGCCGAGCTCCTTCGCCAGCTCGATGACCTTTACTTTCGTCGCTGCCACCGTCGCATCACCTCCTGGAGACTACCGTGTCGAGTAAATCGGCCCGCGCCTCGCTCGGCTTCCGGAACGCGTGGCCGAGCCGGCCCGGCTTCAGCGCGCGCTCGAGGCATTCACCGGTCGCGCAGACGTAGGCCCCGCGGCCGGCCGCCGCCCGGTCCGCCTCCACGCGCCCGTCGGGCCGCCGGACGAGCCGCACCATCTCCCCCTTCGGCCGGCGACGCCGGCAGCCGAGACAGGTGCGAGTCGGCGTGTGCGTCGGCGTCATGCCGTCGCCCCCGGCGGATGCGGCTCCGTGGCCGCACCCTCTTCCTCGGCCGGCTTTGCCGATCGCGCGGCGACCCACTCCTCGGCCGCCGCGTGGAGCTCCGTCGCTACCGACCCCACGCCGGGCACCTCGGCCAGCCGCTCGCGCCCGGCGGCGGCGACCGCGCGCGGCGTCGAGAGCCCGGCCGCCGCCAGTGCCTCGAGAATCTCGGGCGTCACCCCGGGGAACCCGGCCAGGGCGGCGCGGCCGGCCGCGACGTCCTCGGCCTCCGCACGCTCCGCCTCGACCTCGCTCTCGCTCTTGATGTCGATGCGCATGCCGGTGAGCTTCGCCGCCAGGCGCGCGTTCTGCCCCTTCTTGCCGATCGCCAGCGACAGCTGGTTGTCCGGCACCACGATCAGCGCGGACACCTGCCCGTCGTCGTCGGGCTGATCGCCGATCGTGACCGACGACACCTTGGCCGGCGAGAGAGCGCGCGCGACGAGGGTCGCCGGGTCGTGCGACCACTCGATGATGTCGATCTTCTCGCCGCGCAGCTCCCGGCTGATGACCTGGATGCGCGTGCCGCGCAGGCCCACGCACGCCCCGATGGGGTCCACGTCCCGCTTGGTGGAGGCGACCGCGACCTTGGCCCGCTCGCCCGCCTCGCGGGCGGTCGCCTTCACGATGACGATGCCCTCCTGGATCTCGGGGATCTCGGTCTCGAAGAGGCGCGCCAGGTAGCCGGGATGCGTCCGCGACAGCGAGATCTGCGGCCCCTTCGCGGTGCGGCGGACCTCGAGCACGAAGGCGCGCACCCGGTCGCCCGGGTTGTAGCGCTCGCCCGGGATCTGCTCCCGCTCCGGCAGGATGGCCTCCGCCTTCCCGATTTCCAGGATCACGTTGCGCTTCTCGATGCGGTGGACGAGACCGCGCAGGATCTGGCCCTCCTTGCCGACGAACTCCGAGTAGATGCCCTCGCGCTCGGCGTCGCGCACCTTCTGGAGGATCACCTGCTTGGCCGTCTGGGCCGCGATCCGCCCCAGGTCCTGGAGCGGCTTGTCGGAGAGCAGCTCGAGCTCGACGCCCAGCTCCGCCTCCGGGTTCAGCGCCTTGGCCTCGGCGAGCGAGATCTCGCTCTCGGGATCGTTGACCTCGTCGACGACCTTCTTCCGCTGGTAGACGCGGAACGCGCCGGTCTTGCGGTCGATGTGAACGCGAACGTTGTCAGCGGGCCCGAGGCTCTTCCGAGACGCCGACAGCAGGGCAGACTCCAGCGCCTCGAAGAGGACCTCCTTGTCGATCCCCTTCTCGCGTCCCAGCTGGTCGATGACCATGATCAGTTCGCGATTCATGTCTGCGCTGCCCGCTTCTCCCACGGCACGTCCGCGTCCAGCTTCGCCTTCGTGATGCTCGCTCGCGCCAGCCGCACCTCGGCGCCATCGCGCTCGATGACGACCTGATCGTCGTCGATGCCGACGAGCCGGCCGCGCACCTCCTCGCCACCGGCGAGCCAGCACCGCACGCGCTTGCCGGCCGCCCAGCGAAATTCCCGGTCCTTGCGGAGCTGGCGGTCCAGCCCCGGCGACGAGACTTCGAGATCGTACGCCTCCTCGATCAACGCCGACGCGTCGAGCACGTCGCCCAACTCTCGACTGACGCGCTGGCAGTCGTCGATCCCAACTCCCCCCGGCTTGTCGACGAACAGTCGGAGCACGCCCCGGGGCCGGCGTGGCCGGAACTCGAGATCCACGAGCGTCAGCCCGTGATCCAGGAGCACCGGCTGCACGACCTCCTCGATCTGGAGCTGCCGTTCGTCTTCTTGCATCACACCACGCAAAAGTAAAAAAGTGGGCGACGCCCACTTTTTCAGGACTTTAGCACGTGGATAGACCGGTGGCAAGCACTGTCGGGGTCGGCGGGGCCCTCAGGCCGTCTCGGTGAGAGCCGGCAGCGTCCGGAGCGTCTCCACCACCGCGCCGGGCGCCACGCGCAGCTCGCGGCGCGGCGC
>DASUPA010000329.1:0-2504 GCA_036276335.1 Candidatus Methylomirabilota bacterium
CCTCCGGCGCTGAGCTCGTAGATCTTGATGTCCGGCGGCAGCACGCCGACGACCTTCACGGACTTGAGCCGCTCGTGCAGGTCGGGATGGGCGCGGTACGGCTGCTGGTATTTCCGGTACCAGTCGGGAGTGGTGACGCAGCCGGTCGTGAGCAGCACGACGGCGGCGAGCAGAGCCTTCGGCCCGAGACCGCCCCTCGTTTGCCAGCGCACGATAGTTCCTCCCGGCCGCTCGCAGGGCTTCGCGGCCCCAGCGCGCCGGGAGCAAGCCGGGTGCCAGCGTCGTGGCCGCGCCGGGCGGGACGCGCCTCGCCGAATCGCGGAGTTGGCGATCAGAAACGCGCGGCCGCGCGCGGACGTGCCAATCGTGCCGGCGGCCGCGCCATCCTGACGACCGCCGCGCCCATCACGACCGCGCGGCGGGACCGCGGAGCCGCGTCAGGGACGAGATCCGATCAGCGCTCGAGGGCGTCCAGCAGGCGGGCGACGAAGCCGTCGATGCTCGCCTTGTCGATCCAGCGGACGACGGCGACGAGATCGTGCTCCGGGTCGATCCAGATCAGGTTGCTACCGGCACCGCGCGCAGCGAAGCACGATTCGGGCGCGCTCGGGAACTGGACGCGGCCGGTGTTGAGCCACCAGAGCAGCCCGTACTCCGGATTGATCGGGCAGGGCCGGCGGCACTCGTCGACCCAGCCCTCGGGCAGCAGCCGCCGGTCGCCCCATCGCCCCGCGCGCGCGTGCAGCAGCCCGAAGCGCGCGTGGTCGCGCGTCGACATCCAGAGGCCGCCGCCCCAGTGCGAGCCGCCGGGCACCGACGGTAGGCGCCGGCCGTCGATCTCCGCCCACGCGTTGCGATACGGCTGCCACTCCCACGCGGAGGACGCGCCGATCGGATCCATGATCGCCTCGCGCAGGACGTCGGCGAGCGCCCGGCGGAAGAGCTGGAGCAGCGAGAGGCTCAGGCGGTTGACGCGAACGTCGTTGTACTCCCAGAGCGTGCCCGGCAGCCGCATCGGTCGCGGGGTGCCTTTCGACGACGCGCCGAGGTCACTCTTGCCGAGGTCGCGGTTGTGGTCGATGCTGTCCGGCTTGCCCCAGAGCGTCCCCTTCCACTCGCTGGTCTGCGTGAGCAGGTGGCGCCACGTGATCGCGCGGTTCTGCGCGGACTCGAACGCCGCGTCGGGCGCCGCCTCCCGCACCGGATCGTCGAGGCTCCGGATGAGGCCGCGCCCGACGGCGATGCCGGTCAGCGCGGCGAGATAGCTCTTCGCCACGCTGAACGTCATGTCGGCGCGCGTGGTCTCGCCCCACTCGGCGACGATCACGCCGGCCCTCAGGACGAGCCCGTTGGGGCCGCCGCGCGGCCGCACGGGACCGAGCACGTCGTCGGGTCCCTCGGGCTCGTCGGCGACACCGACGTAGCGGCCGCCCTCGGTCAGGAAATCACGACGCCACCTGGACTCGTGCGCGCGGTGATAGTCGACGGCGGCCTCGACGCCGGCGGCGCTCATGCCGAGCGCGGCCGGCGACTGGGTCTGCCACGCATCCGCCGGCGGACAGTACGCCACGCTACCGGGCGGCGGCGGCGAGACCGGTCGGGCAGGCGACGCCGGTGCCGCCGTGGCCGCAGTATCCCCACGGATTCTTCGACAGGTACTGCTGGTGATAGCCCTCGGCGTAGTAGAACTCCGGGGCGTCGAGGATCTCGGTGGTGATGCGGCCGTACCCGGCGCCGCTCAGCACGCGCTGGTAGGCGTCGCGGGACGCCTCGGCGAGCCGCCGCTGCTCGGGCGAGTACACATAGATGCCGGAACGGTACTGCGTGCCGACGTCGTTGCCCTGCCGCATGCCCTGGGTGGGGTCGTGGCCCTCCCAGAAAACCTTCAGGAGGCTCTCGTACGCGACGGTCTTCGGATCGAACACCACGAGGACGACCTCGTTGTGGCCCGTGCGGCCTGTGCAGACCTCCTCGTACGTCGGGTTCGGCGTGAACCCGGCGGCGTATCCGACGGCGGTCGTGTAGACGCCGGGCGTGAGCCAGAACGCCTTCTCGGCGCCCCAGAAACAGCCGAGCCCGAACAGCGCCGTCTCGTGGCCGGCCGGAAACGGTGGTGTGAGCGGGTGGCCGTTGACGTGATGCGTCGCCGGCACCGGCATGCGCTCGGCGCGCCCGGGCAGCGCGCTCTCCCTGGTCGGCATCGCGGTCTTGTGCGAACCCCACATGGTCTTCACCTCGTCGCGCACGGTCAGGTCGTGGCGCACACATTGTCCGCGCGAACCGCGCCGGGGTCAACGTCGCGACGCTCGCCGTAGCACGTGACGGCCGTGCGGTTGACACTCCGTACGGCCGGTCGCATAGTGACCGCGTGATCAACGCGCGCACGGTCGGCGAGCTGCGGAAGAGCGGGTACACGCCGCGGTCGGTCAAGCAGGAGCTTCGCGACAACCTCATCGCGCGCCTCAGGCGGAACGAGCCGTTCCTGCCCGGCATCGTCGGCTACG
>DASUPA010000330.1:0-5710 GCA_036276335.1 Candidatus Methylomirabilota bacterium
GGCCGGCGTGCACGAGATCCAGTTCGCCGAGGTGGCGTCGCTCATCGATCCGACGAGCGTGCACCTCGCGTCGCTCACGAACCCGGCGGGCCTGCGGATCCTCGAGCAGAACTACGAGTACGACCTGCTCTCGAGCGCCAAGCTGCTCGAGAAGTACGTCGGCAAGCAGGTCCGGCTCTACCAGGGGAACGGCACGTACCACGACGCGACGCTGCTCTCCACCGCCGGCCCGATCTTCGAGATCAACGGCCGCATCCACCTCGGCCACCACGGCCAGCTCGTGCTGCCCTCGCTGCCCGAGAACCTGGTGGCGAAGCCGACGCTGGTGTGGCTCCTCCGCAACCAGGCGGCGGCGCCGCAGACGGTGCAGGCGTCGTACCTGACCGGCGGCCTCACCTGGAAGGCCGACTACGTGATGGTCCTCGACGCCCGCGAGACGACGAGCGACCTCACGGGCTGGGTGACCATCGACAACAAGAGCGGCGCCACCTACGCCAACGCCGCGCTCAAGCTCGTGGCGGGCGACGTCCATCGTGCCCAGGACGCGCGCCGCAACGCGCGCGCGCTCGAGATGGCGGCGCGCCCGTCGTCGCTCGCCGACACCGCGCGCGACTTCAAGGCGGAGGGGTTCTTCGAGTACCACCTCTACACGCTCGACGGCCGCACCACCATCAAGGATCGGCAGACCAAGCAGCTCACGCTCATGGCCGCGCACGGGGTGGCCGTCACCAAGCAGCTCGTCTACTACGGGGCGCAGGATTATTACCGGACCTCGTACGGCGTGCCGATGTCGAACCAGAAGGTGGGCGTCTACCTCGAGCTGAGGAACAGCCGGGACCACGGCCTGGGCGCGCCGCTGCCGAAGGGCAAGATCCGCGTCTACAAGGCGGACGCCTCCGGCAGTCAGCAGCTCGTCGGCGAGGACTGGATCGAGCACACGCCGAAGGACGAGCGCGTGAAGATCAAGATGGGCGAGGCGTTCGACGTGGTCGGCGAGCGGACGCAGAAGGAATGGCGGAAGCTCGGGGCCGGCCTCTACGAGGTCGCGTGGGAGATCACGCTGCGCAACCACAAGACCGCCGACCAGACGGTGACGGTGATCGAGCCCGTGCCGGGGGACTGGCAGGTGCTCGACGCCAGCCACGCCTGGGACAAGCCGCAGGCGCACACGCTTCGCTTCACGGTGCCGGTGGCGAAGGAGAGCGCGGCGACGCTGGCCTACCGGGTGCGGCTGCGGTTCTGATCGCCGTCGAGCAGCGCGCCCACGATGTGCTCCAGGTAGTGGAAGCGGATCGGCTTCGGCATGTACGAGAAGGCGCCGAGCGCCATGGCGTCGGCGGCGGTCCGGCGGCTCTCGTTGCCGGTGAGCACGATGACCGGCACCTGCGGCTCGAGCGCGCGGATCGCGCGGAGCGCCGCCACGCCGTCCATGACCGGCATCTCGATGTCGAGCAGCACGAGCGCCGGGGCCGACCGGCGGACGGCGTCGACGGCCGCCGCGCCGTCGGCAACCGCCTCGACGACGTAGCCGCGCGCGGCGTACGTCTTCTCGAAGAAGGCGGTCAGGACCTCCCGCACCGATTCCTCGTCGTCCGCGATCACCACGCGCCGCGCGTCGGACATCACGTCGCCGATCATACGCCACTCGCCGGCATGGACCTTACGCGTTCTCGCGAGAAGGAGGTGTGTCCTGGCGTCGACATCCGGCGGCGCGGCTACCGGCCGCGCTTGGCAAGATACTCGGGGCCGACCAGCACCTCGCGCGGCTTCGCGCCGTCGCCCGGGCCGATGATGCGGTCCTGCTCCATCATGTCGATGAAGCGCGCCGCCTTGGGATAGCCCAGGCGCATGCGCCGCTGCAGGAACGAGATCGACGCCTGGCGCTGGCCGATGACGAGGTGGACGGCGTCCCAGTAGAGGTCGTCGCGGTCGGCGCCGTCGCCGCCCTCGCCGTCGTCGCCCGACGACGGCAGCACGACCTCCTCGTACACCGCGGTCCCCTGCTTTCTCAGAAACTCGCAGATCGCCTTGACCTCCTCGTCGGAGACCCAGGCGCCGTGCACGCGCGTCTGCTTGTTGGCGCCGGGCGGGACGTAGATCATGTCGCCGCGGCCGAGCAGCTGCTCGGCGCCGTTGCCGTCCAGGACCGTGCGCGAGTCGACCTTGGAGGCCACCTGGAACGCGATGCGCGTCGGGAAGTTGGCCTTGATCAGGCCCGTCACGACGTCGACCGAGGGCCGCTGGGTCGCGATGATCAGGTGGATGCCGACCGCGCGGGCGATCTGCGCCAGTCGCACCAGCGACGTCTGCACCTCGCCGGCCGACACCATCATGAGGTCGGCCAGCTCGTCGACGACCACCACCCAGTACGGCAGCTTCTCCTCGGGCGGCACCGCCTTGTTGTAGCCCTCGATGTTGCGCACCTGCTTGAGCTGGAGCTGCTTGTAGCGCTCGTCCATCTTGCCGACGATCCACCGGAGGCGGGCGGCGGCCTCCCGGGCGTCGGTCACGACCGGCGAGAGCAGGTGCGGGATCCCCTCGTAGACGGACAGCTCGAGGCGCTTGGGGTCCACCATCAGGAAGCGCACGTCCGCCGGCGTGGCCTTGTAGAGGATCGAGCAGATCATCGCGCTGAGCCCGACCGACTTGCCGCTGCCGGTCGCGCCCGCGACGAGCAGGTGCGGCATGGCGGTCAGGTCGGCCACCACCGGCATGCCGTTGACGTCCTTGCCCAGCGCGAGCGGCAGCCGGCCCTTGGACTCCGCGAACTCGCCCGACACGAAGATCTCGCGCAGGTAGACGGTGGCCGACTGGTCGTTGGGCACCTCCACTGCCACGGTGCCGCGGCCGGGGATCGGGCCGACGATGCGCACCGAAGCGGCCTTGAGCGCCAGCGCCAGGTCGTCCGCGAGGTTCACGACCTGGGAGACCTTCACGCCGGGTGCCGGCTCGAACTCGTACGAGGTGATGATCGGGCCGGGACTCACCTGCACGATGCGGCCGTCGACCTCGAAGTCGGCGAGCTTGCGGCGCAGGATCTCCGCGTTGTCCTGCAGCTCCTCGCGCGTGCGCTTGAGCTCGGAGGCGGGCGGCGGCTGCAGGAGGCCGACGGGCGGCAGCTGGAACGACTCGGCGCCGCCCTTGCCGAAGTCGAACGTCTCCTGCCACGAGAGCCCCTTCTCCATCAGCGTGCTCTTGGGGCGGCTGGGCTCGACGATCGTCGGCAGCTGGGGCTCCAGCGCCTCGAGCGGCTCCTCCACACCCGTCGCGAGCGCCGCCGCCGGCCGCGCCGCGGGCGCCGCGGGCCGGCCGACCAGCGGGCGCCGGCGCAGGCGCATCAGCCGCGTGCCGATCAGCCGCAGCACCGCGGTGTAGGACGTCTGCGTGACCATCAACGCCCCCACCGGCACCGCCGTGAGCAGCACGAGCCAGGTGCCCGCGTTGCCGATGCCCGAGTGGAGTGTCGCGGCGATCGTCCAGCCGATGAAGCCGCCCGCCTGCACCATGCCGCCGCGCGTGACCCGGGCGGCCGCGAAGACGTCCGTCGCGTGGTGGAGCAGACCGGTGGCGGTCAGGAGCAGCAGCACGAGGCCGCCCACCGGCACCCAGCCGCGCGTCGCCAGCGGCCGCACGAACGCGGACACGCCCCAGACGGCGGCCATGAGGGGGAACAGGAACGCCGCGTAGCCGAACGAGCGGAAGATGCCCCACGCGAGCCAGATCCCCACGGGCCCGACGAGCGCGGCCTGGTGGCCCGGCGGGACGGCGGGGTCGAAGACGGCCAGCGCGACGAACACGAACGTCGCGACGGCGAGCGCGACGATGCCCTGCGCCTCGCGCATCCACCGCCGGGGCTGCGGCTTGCGGCGCGCGCGGCGCGCGCGCGCCGCGCCCTCCGCGCCCTTCAGCTCCGACTTCACGTCCGTCGACGTGCTCACGGGCATCACACCTCCAGGATGATCGGCAGCACGATCGGCTTCCGCTGCACGCGCTGGTTGACGAGCTGCCGGACCGTGGTGCGGATGCGGGCGACGATCGCCTCGCGGTCCCACGGCTCCTCCGGCGCGCGCTCGGCCAGGGCCGCCCGCACCGCGGCGCGCACGTCGTCGAGAAACGTCTCGCTCTCCTTCACGTACACCACGCCGCGCGAGGCGATGTCGGGGCCGGCGACGAGCGCGCCGCCACGGTCGAACGTCACCGCCACCGCGATGACCCCGTCCTCGGCGAGGATCTGGCGGTCGCGCAGCACGACGGCGCCGATGTCGCCGATGCCCTTGCCGTCCACGAGCACGCGGCCGGTCGGGTAGCCGGGCACCACCCGCGCCGTCGTGGGCGTCACCTCGATGCCCGTGCCGTCCTCCACGAGGAAGATGCGCTCGGGACCGAGCCCGACGCTGGCCGCCAGCCGCGCATGGCCGAGCAGGTGACGATACTCCCCGTGTACCGGCACGAAGTACCGGGGATTGGTGAGCTTGAGCATCAGCTTCAGGTCTTCCTGGCTCGCGTGCCCCGACACGTGGACGAAGGCGTTGTCGTCGTACAGCACCTCGGCGCCGAGCCGGTAGAGCGCGTTGATCACGCGGCCGACGGTGCGCTCGTTGCCCGGGATCACCCGGGCCGAGATGACGACGAGGTCGCCGCGCGCGATCTGCACGTACTTGTGCTCGCCCGCCGCCATCAGCGACAGCGCCGAGTGCGGCTCCCCCTGGCTGCCCGTCGACAGGATGACCTGTCGCTCCGGCGGCAGCGCGACGAGATCCTCCAGCGGGCGCAGCAGTCCCGGCGGCACCGTGAGGTAGCCGAGCTCGGCGGCGATGGCCACGTTCTTCTCCATCGAGCGGCCGAGCAGCGTCACGTGGCGCCCGCGCGCGGCCGCCAGCGTCAGCACCTGCTGGATGCGGTGGATGTGCGAGGCGAACGTGGCGAGGATGATTCGCCCGCGGGCGGCGTCGAAGCGCTCGGCGAGGGCGGCGCCCACCTCGATCTCCGGGCGCGTGTGGCCGGGGCGATCGACGTTCGTGGAGTCCGAGCAGAGGACGGCGACGCCCTGCTCGCCCAGCTCGGCGAAGCGCGCCGTGTCCGCCGGCTCGCCGTCGAGCGGGCTCGGATCGAGCTTGAAGTCGCCCGTGTGGACGATCATCCCGGCCGGCGTGGCGATGGCCAGGCCCATGCCGTCGGCGATCGAGTGCGTCACGCGGATCGGCTCGATCGTGAACGGCCCCAGCGTGAACGGCGTGCGCGGCCGCATGGGGCGGAGGTCCACGTGATCGGCGAGGCCGTGCTCGCGCAGCTTCTCGGCCACCAGCGCGCGCGTCAGCGGCGTCGCGTGGACGGGCACCCGCGCCGCCTTCAGGAGGTAGGGCAGCGCGCCGATGTGGTCCTCGTGGCCGTGCGTCAGGACGACGCCGCGGAAGCCCTCCCGCTTGGCGAGCGCGTACGAGAAATCCGGGATGACGTAATCGATGCCCGGAAGCTCGTCGTCCGGGAACATGAGCCCGCAGTCCACCGCGATCGCATCGTCCCCGCTCTCCACCAGCATCATGTTCAGCCCGATCTCGCCCAGCCCCCCGAGCGGAATCAGCCGAACCGCAGGCTCATCACGGGCTTCCGTCACCCCACCACCCGATCCCCGGGACTCCAAAGCCATCCTTTCCGCAACGCGCGCTCATGGTAGCACCCACCCCCCACCCCCCCTAACTTTGCCCCGCCG
>DASUPA010000331.1:0-4519 GCA_036276335.1 Candidatus Methylomirabilota bacterium
AGGACTCCTCGCCGCCGATCATCATCAGCCCGCCGCCGTGGTCGCGCACGTAGTCGCGGATCTGCGCCATCTGCGGCTTCGTCAGCTTCAGCGAGGAGACGTTCGACAGCACGAGGCCGTCGTACTTCTGCAGCCCGGCGATGTCCTTCGGGATCTTCGCCGGCTCGACCACGGTCACGTCGATGTTCTGCGAGCGCAGGGCGGCGACCAGCGACTGGGCGTGGGCGCGGTCCTTCTCGGCGAGCAGCACCTGCGGGCGGCCGCGGACCACGACGGTGCCCACGGCGCGGTTGTTGTCCTCGATGGTGTCGCCGTCGACCTCGATGGCGGCCTGGTAGACGTGGATGCCGCTCTGGTCCAGCGACTGGCGATAGCTGAAGACGTTCTTGCCGCCCTGCAGGCGGATGATCTGCGAGCCGAGGAACTCGCCGTTGCGGAACAGCGACAGGCGCGCCTGCGTCTCCTTGTGGCTCCAGGCGACGACCTTCGCCTGGAACGGCTCGCCGAACTTCACCTCCTGCGGCAGCAGCATCGACTCGGCCACGACCTCCTGGGAGAACGTCAGCGGCGCCGGCACGTAGTAGATGTCGGCGCCGGCGGCCTTCGCCGCCTGCGCGCCGGCCAGGGCGCTGCCGCCGTTCTGCCGGCCGTCCGTCAGCATGACGATGCGGTTGGCCTGGCCGGGCGGCAGGGAGGCGAGCGCGAGCTGGATCGCCTGGAAGATGTTGGTTGCCCGCCCGCTGACCTCGGCCTTGGGACGCTCCAGGTTCTTCCGGCTGGCGAGCGACTGGTCCACCACGGCGCTCTCGCCGAACACGATCAGCTCCTGGCGATCGCCGCTCTTGGCGTGGCGGGCGGCGTCGGCCACGAAGCGGTACGCCCGCTCGCGCCCGGTGAGGCTGATGCTGTCCGACTGGTCGAGCAGGAAGACGACGTTCAGGCGGTCGACCCACCGCGGCAGCGTCGGCCGCAGCAGCGTCACGAGCAGCACCACCACCAGCGCCCCCCGCAGCGCGAGCGCCCACTGATCGCCCGTGACGGACGGCAGGCGGAAGCGCCCCGCCGTCTGGCGGCGCCAGTAGAGCAGCCCCTCGAGCGCGAGCAGCACGGCGGCCACGATGACGAAGAGCGGCCACAGCTCCCGCTGGATCGGCACGGGCGCGGCCAGGGCCGCCGCCTCGCCGCTGGCGACGGGCAGCGGCCGCGGCGCCAGGTTCGACTCCTCCGCATCCATCAGGTTGACCGCGAGCTTCATGTCCCCGCGCGCGGTCGACAGCGTGTAGACCCCGACCTCCTCGGTGTCCGTGAAGCTCACCACGCCGCGCGTCACCGGCGCCTGGATCGACCGGCCGCTCGGCGTCAGGACCGTCGCGGACACGATCCCGTGCGCGACCGGCAGGAGGATCGGCTGACCGGCCGCCACCTGCAGGCTCGACTGATCGAGCGCCGCCGGGTGGAGCCAGCGCAGCGTGTTGGACAGGATGAGGGGGAACGCCACGCGGAGCGGGAAGTCGGTCTTGAACAGGTCGAAGCCGATGAAGACGGCCTTGCGGTCCGGCTCCTCGAGCGCGTACATGAGGGGCCCGCTCACGCTCTCCACCAGCGCGCGTCCGGCGGCCAGCGGGCGGACGCGCAGGGCATCCTCGATGGCCACCTTCGCGAACTCGACGTGCCGCATGACGGGATGGGCGCGGTCCCAGTCCATGACGCTCGGCTGCTCGATTCGCCCCAGCACCTCGAGCGGCACGTCGGCCGGCACGGTGTTCACGAAGACGAAGCGCCCGTCGCCGACCCTGGCCGGCGTGACGGAGTCGATGACCACGACGTCCGCCTCCCCCATGCCGCCCTCGTACTGCTCGGGCGTCCTCACGTCGAGGGCGACCTGCGGATCGGTGGTGAGGACCTTCTCGAGGAAGAGGTTCCCCGGACTCACCAGGGTGACGGCGATCTTCTTCGGGGGAGGGATCACCGCGTAGGCGACGTTGTCGGTGTCGAGGTCGTCCGCGACGCTCACGCGGGCGGTGACCGTCCCCGCCGCCTCGTGGGTGAACGGCAGCACGATCGAGCGGCGCACGCTGGGCTCGAGCGTCAGCGACTTCGTGGCCAGCGGCTGGCCGTCGACGGCCAGCGCGAAGTCGAACGTCTGCGGCTCGTCGGAGTGGTTCACCAGCGAGACGAACGCCTGATACTCGAAGTTGCCGTCGTAGACCCGCCGGATCGAGAGGTTCGTGATCCCCACGTTGCGGCTACGCTGCCCGACGCCGATCCAGCGGATGCGCGGATCGGACGTCTCCGCGCTCCGGGCGAGCGCGTACGCGCCGTCCGTGTAGACGTAGATCTCGGCGCGCGGATCGCCGCCGACGAGGGCGCGGGCGGTGCGGATCGCCTCCGGGAGCCGGTTCGGCAGGTCCCGGGCGCGCGCGCCGCGAACGGCCGCCAGCGCGCGGTCGCGGTCGCGACCCAGCGCCGCCGCGACGTGCGGCTGCACGCCGGACTCGATGACCATGACCTCGGCGCCCTCGCCGAGGCGCCGGACCAGCGCCGCCGCCTCGCCGCGGATCGCGTCGAACCGCGAGGAGCCGACGTCGCGCGCCTTCATGGACGCGGAGGTGTCGAGGACCACGACGACCTTGCGGGCGCCCTCGCCCATCACGGTCACGACCGGCCGCGCCAGCGCCACGCACAGGGCCACGAGGGCGAGGATCTGGAGGATCAGCAGCGGATCGCGCTGCAGCCGCTGGAAGAACGCGGAAGCCTCGCGGTCGCGGAGCTCGGCCCCCCACAGCATGAGGCTCGAGACCGTGCGCGCGCGCCGGCGGACCTTCAGGAAGTAGAGGAGGACGAGCGGAAGGGCCAGGCCGAGGGCGGCAAATGCGAGCGGCGACAAAAAGCTCACGCGATCACTCTCCCCCTCAGCTGCGCGACCACGAACTCCTCCACCGGTGTGTCCGTGACCACGCGGTGATAGCCGATCTCGTGCGAGCGGCAGAAGCCCTCGACGCGCTGCAGGAACTGCGACAGCCGCTCGCGATAGCCTCGAATGGTGTCCGCGTCCACCGTGATGTCGCGCACCTCGCCGGTCTCGGCATCCTCCAGGCGCATGTCCCCGGCCAGCTCGGGGTTCACCTCGTCCGGGTCCAGCAGGTGCACGAGGTGCACGTCGTAGCGGCGCTCCAGCAGGGTCCGGATGCCCGCCTCGAACCCGTGCGGATCGAGCAGGTCGGAGATCACGACGGCGAGCCCGGGCTCACGAGCGCGCGCGGCGTAGTCGGCGAGGGCCTCGTTCAGCCGCGTCGGGCCGGTCGGCACGACGGCGGTGAGAAAGTTCAGCAGCCCCACCACCTGGTTGCGTCCTCGCGACGGCGGCCAGCCCTCCGAGGCGCGCTCGCGCAGCACGCCGACGCCCACCCGCTCGTGGTTCACGAGCCCCACGAAGCCGAGCGCGGCCGCCGTGCGCAGCGCGTACTCGAGCTTGCTCGGCGCCCCGAAGCGCATGGAGGCGGAGGCGTCGACGAGCAGGTGGAGGCAGAGGTCTTCCTCGTCGACGAACAGCTTGACGTGCAGCCGCTCGAGGCGGCCGTAGATGTTCCAGTCGACGTAGCGGAGGTCGTCGCCGTGGCCGTAGGCGCGGTAGTCGGCAAACTCCACCGAGTGGCCGCGACGCGGGCTCCGCCGCTCGCCCCTGACGCTGCCCCGGAAGGCCCGCCGCGACAGCAGCGACAGGCGCTCGAGCTGCGCCAGGAACTCGGGAGGAAAGAACGCGTGCCGTGTGTCGGCCGGCACGGGGCTATCGCTCGTCGAGCGCCTGGAAGTAGTCTTTGATCTGCGAGTGGTAGTCTCGCGGCACCGACTCGCGCGTGATCGCGTCTTCCATCATCTTCCGGTACTGCCCGATCACGCCGAGGTACTGCAAGCGCGAGCCCATCTGCCCTCCGCGTCCCGTCATGTTCGTGTCGTAGCCGTCCTTGCGCCCGCGGCGCGACTCGCCCTCGACGCCGACGTCGTACGGCGACGCCTGCAGCCGGCGGCTCGCCTCCCCTTTCGGCGAGGCGCTCTTGCCCTTGCCGGGCAGCAGGCCCTCGCCGTCGCCGAAGTCCATGTCGTCGGGGTACCCGCCCTCGCCGCGGTCGCGGCCGCCGCCGCCCCGCTCGTTGTCGCGCCCGCCGCGCAGCCCCTTGCCGGAGCGCTGCGCCTCCTCCTGCGCCCGCATCTTGTCGAGCGCCTTCTGCATCGCCTCCAGCGCCCTGTCGTTGTGGCCGCCCTCGAGGGCCTCCATGCCCTCGCCGACCTCGCCGGTCCAGTTGCCGCCCTTCCGCCCGAGCCGCTCCATCTCCTCGAGGAGCTCCTTGAGCTTCGAGGGGGAGATGTCGTTGGGGCGCATGCCGCTCGCGAGCGCCTTCGTCTTCTTGAACACCATCTTGTACTGGCTGGTCGTGAAGTCCGACGCCAGGTCGGGGAGTCGGTCGACCTGCTCGAGCAGCTTCAGGCGCTCGTCGCCCTTCTTCAGGAAGGAGTTGAA
>DASUPA010000332.1:0-10053 GCA_036276335.1 Candidatus Methylomirabilota bacterium
GCCGGCAGCGTGAGCGCGAAGCCGGGGAAGCGATCGTCGGTGACGACCTGATCGCGCGTGGCATTGTCGATGGGCACGAAGCGCTCCGGCGGCGGTGGCGGCGTGATGCGCAGCGGCGGTAGTCGCGTCGCGACCCCGCTCGCCAGCTCCACGTCGATGGCGTAGATCGGCAAGCCGGCGCGCGCGGCGTTCACGTCGAGCCCGAGCATGTGGCGCCCGGCGGGCGGATCGAGAAAGAGGAAGTTGCCGCCGGCGTCGGTGTCGAGGGTGCCGCCCGCGAGCGTGAGCTTCGCGCCGGCGATCGGCGTGCCGTCGACGACCACGAGCCGTCCGCCGAGCGCCGTGTGCTGGCCGGGCACGACGTCGAGCTGCACGGCCGCCGTCTGCCTGACGACGATGCCGTCGAGGACCGCCGTCGCTTCGACGACGACCGTCCCGGGCACCGCCAGGCCCGTCGGCGTCACCGTCAGCGTGGTCGACTGTCCGCCCGTGAGGGCGCCGGCGCCGAGCGTCGCCGTGACGCCGTCCGGCGCCTGCTGCACCCGGATCGTCGCCAGCCCGGTGAACGGCTGGAGCCCGACGTCGGCCAGCACGACCGTGGCCGTGACCGGGAGCCCGGCAATCGTGCGCAGCGACGCCGGCTCGGCGCGGAGCGTAACGTCCTGCGTCCGCGCGACCTCGAAGTCCCGCGCCGCCGTCCCGCGGTCGGTGACGAGGGTGAGCGCACCGGTCGTGGCGCCGGGCGGCACGGTGGTCGACACGGACGTCGCCGCGAGGCGGCGGATCACGGCCGGCACCCCGTTGAAGGCGACGGCCACCGGACCCGGAGCGAGGCGCTCGCCCGCGATCGTGACGGACGCGCCGATGGCGGCTGCCGCCGGCACGACCGCGGTGATCGTCGGGCCCGCGGACACCGTGAAGGTCCGCGAGGCCGCCGCGCTCTCGTTCCCGGCGAGGTCGCGCGCCTTCACCTCGAAGCGGTGCGGTCCCGGCGCCAGCGGTGGCGTCGTCGCCGTCGTGATCGCGGCGAAGGCGCCGAAGTCGCCCTCGTCGACGCGCCAGGCGAACGTCAGGCTCGCCGCGGGCGCGAGGTTGTCGGTGGCCGTGAAGCGGAAGGTCCCCGTCGTCTCGGCGACGTCGCCGCTCGGGCCCTCGACGATGGCGACGGCCGGCGGCGTGTTGTCCACCACGACCACCCGCGTGGCGCGCCGCTCGTTGCCCGCGCGGTCCACGGCGCGCGCCGCGAGCGTCACCGCACCGTCGGGAGCCTGAACCGTGTCCCAGGCGGCGACCGCGCGGGCCGCCGCCGCGGGGAGCGATGGAGAGACGACGGCCGGCAGGCTCCGGCCGGCCGCCTCGATGCCGAGCTCGGTGACGGCGGTCGCGGTGTCGCGCGCGTCGACCTCGACGTCCACACGGCCGCCGACGAATCCCGCGGCCGGCGGCCGCACGAAGGCCACCTCCGGCTCGTCGCCGTCGTGCGTGACCGACACCAGCGTCGGAGTGGAGGTGAGACCGTCGCCGCGTGCGGCGGTCGCGAACAGCTCGAGACGGCTCTCGCTGCTCGCCGCGATGACCACGACGGCGGCGAAGGTGCCGTCCGCCTCCGCCACGGTCGTGACCGGCGCCTCCGCCTCGTCGACGAAGACGTCGATCCTCGACTCCGGGGTCGCCGAGCCGCGCAGGGCCAGCGCGGTGCCGGGCACGACCTCCGGGAGGCCGTCCAGCGCGGGTGGATCGGGAGGCCGGAAGCGCAGCACGCGACCCGTGCGGCCCTCGGTCACGTGGAGGTGGCCGCCGGGACCGAACGCCAGATCGCGCGCGTCGTCCACGGACTCGGCCAGCACCGCGGCGTCGCCCGCGTGCGCCTTCAGGACGGCGTCGCGGACGCGCACGCCGCGCACGTCGGCGTCGCCCGCGACGAGCCAGAACGCGCCGAGCCGGTCGCGCGCGAGGCCGCGCGGCTGGGCGGCGAGGTCCCTCCGGCCCAACGACGACGCGTGCTCGGCGGTGCCGTCGGCGCCGATCGTCCATCGCAGGATGCCGTGGCGGCCGCCGGACGTCCGGACGAGGGCGTACACCGCGCGGCCGTTCGCCACGATGCCGGAGACCTCGCGCAGGCGATCGGCGAAGATCCGGACGCGTCCGTCGGGCGCCACGGCGACGATGGCATCCAGATCGTCGTCGTCCTCGTCCGTATCGGACGCGCGCGTCGCGGACCGGACGACGACATAGATCGTGCCGTCGTCGGCCACCGTCAGCCAGCGCGGGCGCACGAGACCGGTCGCGACGGCGCGCACTCCGGTCGGCTCCAGCCGGAGCAGGCGTCCCGCCGCGTGCTCGGTGATCAGCAGGCGCGCCTCCGCATCGACCGCGAGGCCGAACGGCTGGGCCAGTCGCCGCGCCACGACGCTGCGCGAGCCGTCGGGGCGCACGCGAACCACGGTGCCGCGCGCGCGCTCGGCGACGAACACGACGTCGTCCGCGTCGACCGCCACCCCGTGCGGGTCGTGGAGACCGTCGACGAGGACCTCGACCGGCGCGAGCGCGTGCATCCCGTGCCCCGGCGCGCCGCCGGCGATCGGCACGAGGGCGATGAGCAGACCGCCGAGCAGGACGTTGCGCACGCTCACGGCGCGGCCGCCACGGTGAACGAGGCAGTGGCGCTGATCACCGACGGCTGCGTCGTCGGAATCGCCAGCGTCGCGGTCGCGGTGGCCGAGGCCGGTGTGCCGACCAGCGGCGTGCTGAGGGCGACGACCGGCGCGCCCGACAGCGGCGACGCCGTCACGGTGATCGTGGTGCCGAGCGGAATCTGGCTGGCCTCGAGCTCGACGGTGACGGGGCTCGTGGCGCCGGCCGGCAAGATGATGTCGGGCGCGCCGTAGGAGCCGCCGGGCTGGGCCGGCGCGGGCACGCCGCCGACCGACGCGATGCGCAGGCCGACGACGTCCAGCGCGAGGAGGTCCGGAGTCCCGACGGTCACGCCGCCGGCAACGCCGCCGCTCAGGGTGGCCGTGTTGGTGAACGCCTCGATGCGGATGCGGCCCGCGCTGGCGCCCGGCCCGCCGCTCACGTCGACGGCACCGCTGCCGGTGATCGTGGTGGCGACCAGTCGCACGGCGCCGCCGCTGCCCGAGCCACCCGGCGGTCCGCCCCCCGGCGCGCCACCGCCCGGCCCGCCGACGGCCGTGATCGTGCCGTTGAGCGTGATACTTCCGGACGAGGCGATGAGGAGAGCGCCACCGCCCCCGCCGCCCCCTCCGCCGGTGAGCCCGAACAGGGCGACGGCCGCGCCCCCGCCACCCGAGCCGCCGAGCAGCGGCACGAGCCGCTCGTCGCCGTATGCGCGTCCGCCGCCGGCACCTGGCGCCGCCGTCAGGTGTCCAGCGTGGCCCGGAAAGCTCGCCGGGCCGCCAGGGCTGCCGCCACCGGGACCGCGCCCGGCCGCGCCGCTGAGGCCGACGAGGGCGTTGGAGCCGGTGCCGCCGTCGAAGCCGCCCGGGCCGGCCGCGCCCCCATTGCTGAAGAGCTGGGTGCCGTTCCCGCCGGGGCCGCCGGCCGAGCCGCTGACGTCGATGCGGCCGCTGATCAGCACGTTGCCCGCGGCACGGAACTGGATCGGCGGCTGCTGCCGCCCGGCCTCGGTGACGAACGAGACGGTGACGCCGGCCGGAATGGTCACGGTCGTGAAGTTGAAGACGCCGTCGGGAGGGACTGCCAGCCGGACGTCAGCGGTGGGAGCGAGCGCGCCGTCGGCCCCGGTACTGCCGCTGCTGAACACCTGCGCGGCGGCGTCGGTGGCGCCGAGGACGACGATGCCCAGTGTCATGGCGAGACGGGACGCTGAAAGGACACGCATCGTGGAGGCTCCCTTCGCTCAGCGCACGGTGAAGAGGTTGTCGCCGGAAGCGGCACCGCCGGACGTGCTCGAGGGCGTGACGATCCGCACGATGCGAGCGCCGGGCGCGGCATCGGCGGCGATGGCGACGTCGGCGGTCGCCTGGTCGCCGTCCGGGCTGATCGCGAGATCGCCAACGGCGAGGGCGGGGTCGATCGCCGTTCCGGTCACAAACTCCAGGCGCGTCGCTCCGGCGAACCCGGCGCCGCTGACGGTCACCCGGACGGTCTCGCCACGCGCACCCTCCGGCGGCGCGACACCGAGGACGATCGGTGCCACGGCGAGGGTCAACGCCGGGGCCATGGCGAACGTCGGAGCCATCGGGGCAGCGACGCCGACGGCGTCGCGTGCAACGACGAACAGCGGGCGCGATGGGAGCATGGTGACCCGCGCCGTCGCCTGGATCGCCGGATCGTCCAGGCTCGTGGCGTCGATGCGCGCGCCGTCCGGCGGGAGCGAGGGCGGCGCAAGGTAGAGCCCGTCGCCCGTGATGGTCCCGTGCCGGGGATCGCCGCCGACCAGCCCGTCGACGCTCCAGCGCACGGCGTCGACGCCCTCTCCGGATGCCGTGAAGCTCACGGTGGCGCCGGGGGTCACGACGGCCGTGGGAGGCGTGATGGCGAGGGCGCCGAGCACGCGGAACGACGTCGGGGACGTCGCGGCACCGGACGGGCTCGTCACGCCGACCGGACCGTTCACGGCGGCGGCCGGCACCGTGACCGTGAGCCGCGTCGCCGTCGCCGACAGGACGTCCGCGTGCGCGCCGTTGAAGGCGACGGTGTTGGCGCTCGGCGTGGTGGCGAAGCCCTTGCCGAAGATCGAGACCGTGGCGCCCCGGCGAGCGGCGGCGGGCGAGACCAGCGCGATGACGACGGCCTCCGGCGCACCGGCAACGGCGACCCGCCGGATCGACAGCAGGTTGCCGACCGCGTCGTAGTCGTAGACGGCCAGATCGCCGCGCGCGTCGGCGACGACGCTCAGACGGCCGGCGGCGTCGTACGCGTACTGGACCGTCTGGGGAGTGACCGCCGACGGCACCACCAGCAGGAGCGCGGCGACGGCGACGACGCGGACGGTGCAGGCGGACCGGCGCATGACGCGCGAGTCTGCTCGCAACCCGCGCGCCACGCCCGGTGGCTGCTAAGTGGCTGCGATCGCTGGACGGGTCGCCGACGCCGGCGAGCGACGCTGCCCGCCGGCCGGGGCACGTCGCCCATCGGACGTGGCAGTCGGCAGTTCTTGTGCGGGGCGGACGCGGGGCGTGTCGTAGACTTTTTCCATATGTCGCCGATCCAGGAGGTGAACTACTACTTCGAGAAGGCCGCCCGGGTCATGGATCTCTCGCCGGCGGTGGAGCGGATGCTGGTCAACCCCTACCGAGAGGTGAAGGTCGACGTCTCCATCACCCTCGACAACGGCGACCTCGCCAACTTCACCGGCTACCGCGTCCAGCACGACCGCAGCCGCGGCCCGATGAAGGGCGGCCTCCGCTACCATCCCACCGTCGACATGGACGAGGCCCAGGGCCTCGCCTCGCTCATGACCTGGAAGACGGCGGTCATGAACATCCCGTTCGGCGGCGCCAAGGGCGGCATCGCGGTCGATCCCGGCAAGCTCTCGCCGGCCGAGCTGGAGCGGCTCACCCGGAAGTTCGTCCAGCTCATCCACGACATCATCGGGCCCCAGACCGACATCCCGGCGCCCGACATGAACACGAACGCCCAGGTCATGGCCTGGATCATGGACGAGTACTCGCGCATCCACGGCTTCTCGCCCGCGGTCGTGACCGGCAAGCCCGTCGACCTCTTCGGCTCGCGCGGGCGGGAGGAGGCCACCGGGCGCGGCGTGGTCTTCGCGCTCGAGGAGTACCTGAAGGACGCGAAGGCGGGCGAGATCCGCGACAAGACGTTCGCGGTGCAGGGATTCGGCAACGTCGGCTCGTGGGCGGCCCGGTTCCTCCACGAGCGCGGAGGCAAGGTCGTCGCGGTCGCCGACGTCGGCGGCGCCATCCACCAGCGCGCGGGGCTGGACGTGCCCGCGCTGGTCGAGCACGTCAAGAAGACGCGCTCGGTGGCCGGATTCCCGGGCGCCGACACCATCGGCGGCGACGAGCTGCTGGCCCTCGACGTCGACGTGCTGGTGCCGGCCGCGCTCGGCGGCGTGATCAGCGGCAAGAACGTCGGCGACGTCCGCGCCCGCATCGTGCTGGAGGCGGCGAACGCCCCGACCACGCCGGAAGCGGACGAGGCGCTGACCGGCCGCGGCGTGGTGGTGCTCCCGGACATCTACGTGAACGCGGGCGGCGTGACCGTCTCCTACTTCGAGTGGGTGCAGAACATCCAGCAGTTCACGTGGGAAGAGGACAGGGTGAACGCGGAGCTGCAGCGCCACATGCGCGAGGCGTACGCGACGCTGGCGCGCGTGGCCCGGGAGCGCAAGGTCTCGCTGCGCACGGCCGCGTACGTCGTCGCCATCGGCCGCGTCGGCCGGGCCACGGTTCTCAGAGGGGTCTGACAGATGACGCCGTCGGAGATGGCCAAGATCATCCGCACCGTGCTCTGCCGCGGGCTCTCCTTCGAGCAGACGGAGCACATCCTGCGCGTCATGCTTCCCGCGAAGTTCGAGCCGGGCACGCCGCTCTACAAGGAGGGCGACCAGGCGCAGGGGCTCGTCGTCCTGCTCGCGGGCACCGTGGACGTGATGAAGGCGGGCGCGCCGGAGGTGCTGGCCACCATCGACGGGCCGGCCGTGTTCGGCGAGATCAGCCTCCTCACCGACGGCCGCCACACGGCCACCGTCATGGCGAAGACCAGGTGCGATCTCGCGCTGCTCACCAAGACGCAGTTCGAGCGGCTGGTCCGCGAGGAGAGCGTGGCCGCCTTCAAGCTCCTCCACACGCTCGCCGAGGTGCTGGCGCACCGGCTCAACCGGATGGACGCCAAGTTCATCGAGCTGACGAGGAAGTACAACGGCGGGGGCAAGCCGGTGGAGGAGCTCTCCGCCTTCAAGCAGAAGCTCTTCACCGAGTGGAAGTTCTAGGGGCGCCGGATGTTCACCTGGTCGTCGATCCGCCCGAGGAAGGCGAGTGAGCCGTCGGGGAGCTGCCCCACCCGGTCGCCGGTGCGGTAGAGGCGCGCGCCGGGGACGGCGGGGTGCGGGACGAAGCGGGCGGCCGTGAGCTCGGGACGGTGCCGGTAGCCGCGCGCCAGACCCGCGCCGCCGAGGTACAGCTCGCCCTCCATGCCCGGCGGCACCGGACGGCCGTCCGCATCGAGCACCAGCGTCTCGACGTTGTCGATGGGCCGTCCGATGGACGGCAGCGCGTCGGGCAGCCCGGCCGGGCTCACCACGCCCGACGTGGCGACCACCGTGCACTCCGCCGGCCCGTAGGTGCTCACGAGCGCGAAGGGGAGCGCAGGCGGCGGCGGACGGCGGCGGAGCGTGTCGGCGCCGGTGAGCAGCGCGCGCAGCGGCGTGTGCGCCGGCCAGTCCAGCCCGAGCAGGCGCTCGGCGACGGGCGTGGGAACGAAGCCGAGCGTGATGCGCTCGCGCAGCATCCAGTCGCGCAGGGCGGCAGGATCCACGCGCACGTCGTCGGGCGGCAGGTGGAGGCTCGCGCCGGCGGTCAGGTGGGGCCACGTCTCCCACACCGCCGCGTCGGAGGCCGGGCTCGCGTAGACGTGGGCGCGGTCCGCCGGCGTCACCGCGAAGGCGCGCCGGTGCCAGGCAGCGAGGTTTGCGAGGCTGCCGTGCGTCACCTCGACGCCCTCGGGGTGGCCGGTCGAGCCCGAGGTGTAGACGACGTAGGCGAGGTGCTCGTCCTTGACGACGTCGTGCTGGCGCACGGCGAGGCCGCGGTCGTCGAGCGCCTCCCGCACGTCGATCTCGGCCCAGGGCCCGTCCGGGACGACGCCGGCGGCGCCCGGATCGCCGATCACCGCGCGCGGTCCGCAGTCGCCGAGCACGAACGCCAGCCGCTCCGTCGGCCACGTCGGATCGAGCGGCAGGTACGCGGCGCCCGCCTTCAGGACGGCGAGCGTGGCCACGACGAAGGCGGCCGAGCGGGCCAGGCAGACGGCGACCACCGCGTCGGGCCCCACGCCGAGATCGTGCAGGCGATCGGCGAGGCGCTCGGCCCGCAGATCGAGCTCGGCATAGCTGAGCACATCGTCGGGAGCGCTGACGGCAAGGGCCTGGGGCGCGGCGGTCACGCGCGCCGACACGGCGTGCGGGACCAGGGACGGTAACGGGTTCATGACGGCGAACTAGAGGGCAAGAGGAGTGCCAGAGCCCCGGAAGGCGTCTACGCCTGCCCGGACAGCTCGTTGTGGCGGGCCGGTACCGCGAGACTGCAGGCGTTTGCAGCTTTAGACGACTGCGGCGAACCGCGGCCTCACGCCAGGCGCGCGGCGACGACGCCGTCGGCTTCCAGCCGGGCGGCGACGCGGAACAGGACGGGCTCGCGGAAGGGCGCGGCCACGAGCTGGACGCCGAGCGGGAGCGGCCCCGACGTCGCGACCGGCACCGAGATCACCGGCAGGCCCACGAACGACAGCGGCTGCGTGAACACGCCGGAGTGCGCGCGGGCGACGACCTCGGCGCCGCCGACGGTCGCCAGCCGCGGGGCGCCGATGGGCGGCGCCACCCACGGCGTCGTCGGCGCGAGCAGCACGTCGACCTCCTGGAAGATCTCGGCGACCCGCGCACGGTACCAGGCGCGGAACCGCTGCGCCTGCGCGTACGCCGACGCCGGCAGGAGGGCCCCGGCGAGGAAGCGGTCGCGCGTCAGCGGATCGAAGTCCTTCGCGCGCGTCCGGAGATCCGCCAGGTGGAGGTTGGCGCCCTCCGAGGCGGTGATGACCATGGCCGCCGCCCGGGCGCGGTGCGCCTCGGGGATCTCGACGTGCCGCGTCACGCGGAGCGCCCTGGCCACCTGCGTCACGGCGGCCAGCGCCTCGTCGCTGGCCTGGCGCGCGAAGTGGCCGCTCGCGACGGCGAGGCGGAGGCCCTCGATCTCGCGCCCGACGTGCGGCGCGCACGGCACCACCGGCGCGGCGCTGCACACGGGATCGGCCGGATCCGGGCCCTGGATCGCGTCGTAGGCGGCGGCGAGGTCGGCCACCGAGCGCGCGAACGGCCCGACGTGGTCCAGCGAGGCGGCGAAGAGCGCGACGCCGGCCCGGGAGACGCGCCCGTACGTCGGCTTGAGCCCGAAGATGCCGCAGAACGCGGCCGGCACGCGGATCGACCCGTTCGTGTCCGAGCCCAGCGTGAGCGGCACGAGCCCGGCCGCCACCGCCGCCGCCGATCCGCCCGACGAGCCGCCGGGGACGCGCGACGGATCGTGCGGGTTCCGGGTGGGACCGTGGTGCGCGTTCTCGGTCGTGAAGCCGAACGCGAACTCGTCCATGTTGAGGGTGCCGACCAGCACGGCGCCCGCCCGCCGCAGCATGGCCACCGCCGCGGCGTCCCGCGCGGCGGGCGGCCGCTCGGCGAAGATCTTCGAGCCGGCGAGCGTGGTGAGGCCCTCGACGTCGAACAGGTTCTTGACCGCGAACGGCACGCCGGCCAGCGGGCCCGGATCCTCGCCGGCCGCCAGCCGGGCGTCGACGCGCGCGGCGTCCGCCAGCGCCGCCTCCCGGCGCACGTGGGTGAAGCAGCTCAGCGCGCCGTCGCGCTCGGCGATCCGCGCCAGCGCGGCCGCCGTGACGTCGCGCGCCGACACGCGCCGCGCGCGGACGGCGGCCGCGATGGCGAGCGCGGAGGCGTCCGGACCCGTCACGGACGGAAGACCGGCGCCGGCTCGACGTCGTCGGGCAGCCGGAACTCCGTCACGAGGCGCGCCGCACCGAGCAGCACGCCGAGCGCCACCGCGACGGCGGGGAGATCCCCCGGCGCGATCGGCAGGCCGACGAGCGCGGCCAAACGCTCGACGTCGGCCTCGGTGACGCGCGCGGGGTCCACGACGCCGTGAGTACACGAGGAGGTCGACGCGGTCAAGGGGCGCGGGGCGTCCGGCGAGCGTGAGCATTGATCCCGCGGCCGCAATCCTGTAAGGAAATGGCCATGCCGGCGCCGATCCGCATCCTCGTCGCGAAGGTGGGCCTCGACGGCCACGACCGCGGGGTGAAGATCGTGGCGCGGGCCCTGCG
>DASUPA010000333.1:0-4292 GCA_036276335.1 Candidatus Methylomirabilota bacterium
CAATTCCTCGTTCTCGGCCGAGAGCCGGTTGCGGCCCGGCGCCAGGTGGCTGTCGTGCTTCCACCAGTCCAGACCGATCTGCTGCGCCTTGTCGATCGAGCAGACGATCAGGCGAATCCGGATCGTGAGGAGCTCGACCTCTGCCAGCGAGATCTTGACGTCGCCCGCGACGACGAGTCCCTTGTCGAGGACCCGGTCGAGAACGTCGACCAATCCGCTGCTGCGCCCGTCGGGCGCCTGGAGATTCGCTCTGATCGGTGGTGCCATGTTCGCGGGTGGCCGAAGTATAGACCCGGCCAAGCCAAATCCGTAATGTGGGAAAAACTTTTCCCAGGGGTTTCCCTACTGGGACTTTTCCTAGGTCAGCGGCTTCCCACCCGGGCTCCGCGCGGCGCCAATCACTTCCTCCCGTTCTTCGGGAGGAGCTCCGCGAGGAACTTCCCGGTGTACGAGCCGGGCGTCTGGGCGATCACCTCCGGCGGCCCCTCGGCGACGATCTCGCCGCCTTCCTCGCCGCCCTCCGGCCCGAGGTCGACGACGTGGTCGGCGGCGCGGATGACGTCGAGGTGGTGCTCGACCATCACCACCGTGTTGTTGGCGTCCACGAGGCGGTTGAGCACGCCGAGCAGCTTCTTGACGTCGTCGAGGTGGAGGCCGGTCGTCGGCTCGTCGAGGATGTAGAGCATCTCGCCGCCGGAGCGCGCCGCCAGCTCGGCGGCGATCTTCAGGCGCTGCGCCTCGCCGCCCGAGAGCGTGGTGGCCGGCTGGCCGAGCCGCAGGTAGCCGAGGCCCGTCTCCTGCAGGGTGCGCAGCCGCCGCGCGAGGCCCGCGACGTTCGCGAAGAAGTCGACCGCCTCGTCCACGGTCATCTGGAGCACGTCGGCGATGGAGCGCCCGCGATACCGCACGCTGAGGACGTCGGGGCGGTAGCGGCGGCCCTCGCACTCCTGGCAGGACACGTACACGTCCTCGAAGAAGTACATCTCCAGCTTCTGGAAGCCGTCGCCCTGGCACGTCTCGCAGCGGCCGCCCGGCACGTTGAAGGAAAACGCGCCCGCGCCGAGCCCCAGCGTCTGCGCCCGCGGCAGCCCCGCGTAGACCTTGCGGATCTCGTCGAACGCCTTCACGTAGGTGACGGGATTGGATCGCGGCGTGCGCCCGATCGGCTCCTGGTCGATCAGCCGGACGCCCTTCAGGTACTCGAGCCCGGTCAGCGCGGCGTACGCGCCCGCCGTCTGGAACTCCGTCTTGAAGGCGCGGGCGACGGCGCGGTAGAGCGTGTCGTGCACGAGCGTCGACTTGCCCGAGCCCGAGACGCCGGTGACGACGGTCATGGTGTGGAGCGGCACGCGCAGGGTGACGTCCTTGAGGTTGTGCTCGCGGGCGCCGGTGAGCGTGAGGAAGCGCCGTCCGGTCCGCCGGGTGAGCGGCACCGGGATGCTCTCGCGCCCCGCGAGGTAGCGGGCGGTCAGCGAGCGCGTCGCCTTGCGAAACTCCGCCTGCGGCCCGCTGAAGACCACTTCGCCGCCCCGCTCGCCGGAGCCGGGCCCGAGCTCCACCACGTGATCGGCCGCCTCGATGAACGCGCGGTCGTGCTCGACGACGACCACCGTGTTGCCGGCGCTCGCGAGCTCGCGGCAGAGGTCGGCGAGCGTGGCGGTGTCGCGCGCGTGCAGGCCGATCGAGGGCTCGTCGAGGACATACAGCGTGCCGACCAGCTGCGACCCCAGCTGGTTGGCGAGGTTGATCCGCTGCGCTTCGCCGCCGGACAGCGTGCGCGTCTGGCGGGCCAGCGTGAGGTAGCCGAGGCCGACCCGGAGCAGGAAGTCGAGCTTGGCGCCGAGCTGACGGAGGATCTCGCGCGCGACCGCGGCCTCCCACGCCGTGAGCGACAGGCCGCTCACGACGGCCGCCGCGCGCTCGATCGTGAGCGCCGTGAACTCCGCGATGGTCATGCCGGCCACGCGCACGCCCAGCGCCGCCGGCTTGAGCCGCGCGCCCGCGCAGACCGGACACGGCGACTGCGTGCGATAGCGGGAGAGGAAGACGCGCACGTGGAGCTTGTACCGGTACGACTCGATCTCCTCGAAGAACCCGTTGATGCCCGGGAACTTGCCGTCGCCCTCGTAGACGAGCGCACGCTCGCGCTCGGCGAGCCGCTCCCACGGCGTGTCGAGGTCGACGCCCGCGCGGCGGGCGGCCTTCACGAGCTCGCGCTGGTACCACTTGCCCGACGGGTGCGTCCACGGCTCGACGCAGCCCTGGCCCAGCGTCCGTGTTCCGTCCGGCACGACGAGGGACTCGTCGTAGCGCAGCACGTTGCCGAAGCCCTTGCACTCCGCGCACGCCCCGAGCGGATGGTTGAACGAGAACAGCAGGGGCTGCGGGCGCTCCAGCGCGGCGCCGCAGCCGCCGCAGCGGAAGGCCTCGGTGAACGCGCGGCGCGGTCCCGGCACGAGCTCGACCGTCAGCCGGCCGCCGCCCTCGCGGAGCGCCGTCTCCAGCGAGTCGACGAGCCGGGGGCGCCCCTCCGGCGCGAGAACGACGCGATCGAGCACCACGTGCACCTCGTGCCCGTCGAGCGTGTCCGGCGGCGCGTCGGCCAGGTCGACGACGCGCTCGTCCACCCGGACCCGCGCGAATCCGCGGCGGGTGAGGCCGGTCCAGAGCTCGGCGGCGGGCGTGCCCGCCGGCACCGGCAGCGGAAAGGTGACCAGCGCCCGCCCGCCCGCGTGCTCGGCGAGGACGGTGTCGGCGATCGAGCTCGCCGAGTGCGAGGCGGCCGCCCCGCCGCAGGCCGGGCAGTGCACGCGCCCCACCTTCGCGTAGAGGAGGCGGAGGTAGTCGTAGATCTCCGTCGCGGTACCCACCGTCGAGCGCGCCGTGCGCACGGGGTTCTTCTGCTCGAGCGCGACGGCGGGACGGATCTGCTCCACGCGATCGACGTCGGGGCGATCGATGCGCTCGAGGAACATCCGCGCGTACGTCGACAGCGACTCGATGTAGCGCCACTGGCCCTCGGCGAACAGCGTGTCGAACGCGAGCGACGACTTGCCGGAGCCGGAGACTCCCGTCACGACGGTCAGCCGATCGTGCGGAATCTCGAGCGAGACGTTCTTGAGGTTGTTCTGCCGGGCTCCCTCGATGCGGAGAGCCGGGGGCTGCGACATTCCGATCGGTCCTCCTGAGGTGGGTAGTGTACTGGAAGTGGTAGCATGACGCCAGATGCGCGACGCCGTTCACGTGCTCGTCGTCGACGACGACTCCGACGTGCGCCGCTTGCTGGCGGCGGTACTCTCGCGCCCGCCCATGACCGTGACCGTGGCGGCGTCGGGCGCCGAGGCGATGCAGCGCCTCGCGCGCGCGGAGTTCGACGTCGCGCTCGTCGACGTGCACCTGCCCGACTCCTCCGGGCTCGACATCCTGCGCTGGGCGCGCGACGGCGACGTCGACGCCGAGATGATCGTGCTCACCGGGCAGGCGGACGTCGAGACGGCGGTGAAGGCGATGCGCCTCGGCGCCTACGACTTCATCGCCAAGCCGTGGAAGAACCCCGAGCTGCTCGAGGTGGTGGCGAAGGCGGCCGAGAAGAAGGCGCTGCGGCGGGAGAACTCGGCGCTGAAGGAGGTCATCACGCGTCGCGACGGGCTGCCGGACATCGTCGGCAGCAGCGGCGCGGTGAAGCACGTGCTCTCCGTCATCGCGCGCGTGGCGGCCAGCGACAGCCCCGTCCTCATTCACGGAGAGAGCGGCACCGGCAAGGAGCTCGTCGCGCGGACCATCCACCTGCGCTCGCCGCGGGCGGCGCGGCCCTTCGTCTCCATCAACTGCGGCGCCGTGCCCGACACGCTGCTGGAGACCGAGCTGTTCGGCCACCGCAAGGGCGCCTTCAGCGGCGCCATCACGTCGCGGGTCGGCCTGTTCGAGGCGGCCGACGGCGGCACGCTGTTCCTCGACGAGATCGGCGAGATGTCGCCCGCGATGCAGGTGCGCCTCCTCCGCACGCTGGACTCGGGCGAGGTGCGGCGCGTGGGCGAGGAGCGCGCGTTCCACGTGGACGTGCGCATCGTCGCCGCCACCGCGAAGGACCTCACGCACGAGGCGGCCGAGGGCCACTTTCGCTGGGACCTCTTCTACCGGGTGAGCACGGTCGTCATCGAGGTGCCGGCGCTGCGCCAGCGGCGCGAGGACATCCCCCAGCTCGTCCAGCACTTCCTGACGCCCGCGCGCGCGGGGAAGCCGCTGGCCTTCAGCCGCGACGCGCTCGAGCGCCTCGTCGCGTACGACTGGCC
>DASUPA010000334.1:0-17924 GCA_036276335.1 Candidatus Methylomirabilota bacterium
TGGCGAGGTCGGTGCTGTCGTGCTCGAGCCGCGGGCGCGGGGGAAAGATGGGCCGCGACTCCGTCAGCATGCGGCGCAGCCGCGGCAGCAGCGTGTCGCGGTCGCCCTCGACCAGGTGGCGCACGACGTTGACGATCGCCCACTCACCGGGCTTCGGCGGCGTCGCCGCCTGGACGGCGGTGCAGTCGCGCGACATCTCGCGCAGCATGCGCGGCGTCGCGCCGAGGAACGCGAGCGTGAGCGTCCGGTCGACGGCCGGCACGCTAGAGCGCCCGCACCGCGCGCACGACGTCGGCGGGATCCGGTCGCACCTGGTAGTTGTCGCTCAGCGAGAGCCAGCGGATCACGCCGTCGCGGTCGAGCACGATCGTCGCCGGCCGGGGCACGTCGGCGCCGCCGGCACCGCCGCCGCGGTGGATGAGGCCGTAGCGCCGCGTCACGGTGAGGTCCGGGTCCGCCAGGAAGCGATAGGCGAGGCGCAGGCGCTCGGCGAACCCCTGGCTCTGCTCGTTCGGATCAGGCGAGACCGCGACGACCTCGACGCCCGCCCGCTCGGCCTCGGACAGCGCGGCTCCAAGCCCTTGGAGCTCCGCCGCACAGAACGGTCACCAGTACCCGCGGTAGAACACCAGCACCACCGGCTTCTTGCCGCGGTAGTCCGCCAGCGCGACCGGCCGCCCGGACGCGTCGGGCAGCGTGAAGTCCGGCGGCGTCGCGCCGATCCGGAGCGGCGTCGGCTGCGGAGGGATGCGCGCCACCACGAAGTTGGTGTAGGCGCCGAGGACCAGGAGCACGACCGACACGCCCGCGGCCACCCACGTGTACCAGCGGCGCGCCAGCGCCAGCGCGAGCCCGGCGACGGTGGCGGCGATGGCGAAGGCGGCCACGTAGCCCTCCGGCTGGTTCCGCACGCCGGGCACGCCGAGCAGCAGCGCGTAGCCGGCGACGGTGGCGACGCAGATCAGGAGACTCAGCGCGGCGAGGCGGCCGGACGTCATCCGGGGATCACGATGCGATCGAACGCCTCGGCGTAGCCGTGGCCGTGCGGGGCCCCGAGCTCCTTGCCGCGCTGCCGCACGCGTGCCTCCACCGCCGCGAAGTCCGCGAACTGGCTGGCGTGGCAGGCGAGCGCCTTGATCTTGAGGTCCATGACCTCCGTGATGTCGTTGACGAGGTGCGGCTGGTTCCACTGCATGACGTAGACCTCGCGGACCTTGTGCGGCTCGAACTCCGGCAGCAGCTCCGGAAACGCCAGGTGGTCGCGCGCGAGCGGGTAGACGCAGTCGAGCACCACGCCGCCGACCGTCCGGTGGTCGCGGTGCGAGGCCCCGAGGTTGTAGGTCCGGTTGGGATTCTGGCAGATGACGAGGTCGGGGCGGGCGCGGCGGATCTCGCGGGCGACGTCGCGCCGGAGGTCCCGCGTGTCCTCGACCTCGCCGTCGGGATAGCCGAGGAAGGCGACGCGCTCCACGCCGAGGACCCGGGCGGCGTTGCGCTGCTCCTCGGCGCGGATGCCGGCCAGCCGCTCGGGCGTCATCGTGCGATCGCCGGAGCCCTTGTTCCCGCTGGTCACGATGCAGTACGCGACCTCGCGGCCTTCCTTGACGAACCTGGCCACCGTCCCCCCCGCGCCGAACTCGGAGTCGTCGGGGTGCGCGGTGATCACCATCACGCGGTCGATCCGGTCGCCCATCGGGCAGCGGTCTCCTTGGAAGTTTTTCGTTGAGACGCCGCCGCCCAGCATACCGATTCCGAGGGGCGGTCGCGCTATAATCGCGCGCGATGTCAGCCGCCCGTTGGCGCCGCCTCGGCATGGTCGCGCTGACCTCCTTGCTCGCGCCGCTGCTGCTGCTGGCCCTGCTGCCGGGAGCGCCCGGCGCCGTGCGCGTCGCCGGCGTCAGCCTCGCCTGGTGGTACGCGGGCCTCGTGGGTCCGGTGCTGGCGGTCGGGCTCACGACGGCGCTGCTGGTGCGCGCGTCCGAATGATCGCGCTGCACGGCATCGCCGCGTGGACGGGGCCCGTCCTCGTCGGTGCGGTGGCGACGCGCGTGGCGGCCGGCGCGCCGGACGCGCCGCTCCTCGTGCTCGCCGTCGTGGTGGCGCCGCTCGTCGCGCTCGTCCAGCCGCGCGTCGCCGAGACGCCGCACGTCGTGTGCGCCGCCGCGGCCGCGGTGAGCGCGACGCTCGTCCTGGCCGCGAGCCTGGTGCCCCTCGGCGACGCCGCGCTCCTCCTCGGCGCGCGCCGCTGGCACGGCGTCGCGCTGGCGGCGGTGCTCGCGCTGCTCCTGACGCTCACCCCGGGCCGCCACGGCTGGCGGCTCGCGGCGCTGGCGGCCGGCGGCGGGGCGCTGCTCCTCGTGCTCGGCGTCCTCGCCTCGGGCACCGCGCGCGCGCCGTGGGACGCCTGGCGCGACGCGGCCGCGCGGCCCGCGCTGCGCTTCGGCGAGGCGAGCCCGTGGGTGACCGAGGGCGGATGGTTCGCGCGCCGCACCTCGCTCGCGTTCGCGGAGGGACACCGCCTGGTGGCGGTCACGCCGGGCACGTTTCGCGTCGTCGAGCAGGAGGGCGCGAGCTACGTCGTGCGCGACTGGCGGCTGGCGGCCGGCGATCCGCTCAGCGTCCGCCCGGGCGATCGGCTCACCGTCGAGGCGGGCAGCCGCGTGCGCTTCGAGGCCGGCAAGCGCGTGCCGGGCGCCGCGTCGTCCGGCGCCGTCTGGGCCGAGGCCGGCGCCGCGCCGCTCGCGACGTCGGTGGCCGCGCTCGTCACGCTCGTGCTGGGCGCGATCGGGCTGGTGCCCCCGGCCGGCCGGCGGGCGATGGCGGCGCCGGCCGCGCTCGTCGCGCTGGCGCTCGGCGCCGCCTGCTGGGGGGTGTACGCGGTGGCGACGACGCCGGACGTGATGCTCGGCGGCTCGGTCGCCGAGCCGCTGCTCCGGCTGCCGGAGGCGGTGCCGCGTGCGCGGGGGCTCGCCCCCGTGGTGGCGCTCGGGCTGCTGGCGCTCTTCGTGGCCGCGGCCGGCGCGCTCCGCGAGCGCGTCGGCGCGCCGGCCGGCTCGCGCGGAGCGGTGGTGTGGGCCGCGATGCTGGCGCTGGCCGCGGTCGGCAGCCTCTGGCCCTTCGATCCCTGGTTCCTGCTCATGGCCGGGCTCGGCTTCGCGGCGGCCACGATCGCCGCGCCGCGGCTGGCGGCCGGCGGCGGCCGGCGCGTGGCCGGCTGGCCGGTGGAGGCGATCGGCGCCCTGGCCGGCGGCGTGGCGTTCGTGGGGGTCGTCGTGCTGGGCCCGCGGCTGCCCGTCGCGCTGGGCGCGGTCGCCGAGTCCCCCGCGCTGCTCGCGGCGCCCGCGGGCTGGCTCGCCGTGAGGCTCCTGCGCTGGACGCGCCTTGCGTAACATTGGCAAGACGCCGGCCGGACTGACACAATAGGCCGGGTATGGCCAGCGACCGCATCATCGTCCGTGGGGCCCGCGAGCACAACCTCAAGAACGTCGACGTCGAGATCCCCCGGGACCAGCTGGTGGTGATCACCGGCCTGTCCGGCTCCGGCAAGTCCTCGCTGGCGTTCGACACGATCTACGCCGAGGGCCAGCGCCGCTACGTCGAGTCGCTGTCGGCCTACGCGCGGCAGTTCCTGGAACAGATGGAGAAGCCGGAGGTCGACTCGATCGAGGGGCTCTCGCCGGCCATCTCCATCGAGCAGAAGACCACGTCGAAGAACCCGCGCTCGACGGTGGGCACGGTGACCGAGATCTACGACTACCTCCGGGTGCTGTTCGCGCGCGTCGGCGTCCCGCACTGCCCGTCCTGCGGCAAGGTCATCGCCGCCCAGACCGTCCAGCAGATGGTGGACCGCATCCTGCTGCAGCCCGCCGGCACGCGCCTGCTCGTGCTGGCGCCCGTCGTGCGCGGCCGCAAGGGCGAGTACCGGAAGCTGTTCTTCGACCTCCAGCGCCAGGGATTCTCGCGCGTCCGCGTCAACGGCGCCGTGCGCGAGCTCGGCGAGGACATCGAGCTCGACAAGAACCGCAAGCACACGATCGAGGTCGTGGTGGACCGGCTCGTGGTCAAGGACGGCATGTCCGCCCGGCTGGCCGACTCGCTGGAGACGGCGCTGCGGCTCGCGGACGGCGTCGTGCAGGTCGAGCCGATGACGGCGGAGCCCGCGCCGATCACGTTCTCCGAGCGCCTCGCGTGCGCCGACTGCGGGATCTCGTTTCCCGAGGTCTCGCCGCGGATGTTCTCGTTCAACAACCCGTACGGCGCCTGCCCGGAGTGCGGCGGCATCGGCACGCGCTTCGAGATCGATCCCGAGCGGGTGGTGCCGAACCCGGCCCGGTCGCTCCGGGCCGGCGCGCTGGCGCCGTGGGCGGGCCGTGACAGCGCCTACTTCCGGCAGACGCTCGCCGCGCTCGCCCGGCGCTACAAGATCTCGCTCGACGAGCCGTGGGCGAAGCTCAAGAAGAGCGCGCGCGACCTCGTCCTCCACGGCGACCGCGACGGCGGCTTCGAGGGCGCCGTCAAGCTGCTCGAGCGCCGGTACCGCGAGACCCAGTCGGAGGAGACGCGGCGGGAGATCGAGCAGTTCATGGCCGAGCGGCCGTGCCCGGCGTGCGGCGGCGCGCGCCTGCGGCGCGAGTCGCTGGGGCTGCGCATCGCCGGCAAGTCGATCGCCGACGTCGTCCGGTTCACGATCAAGGACGCGGCGACCTTCTTCAACGGCCTCGCGCTCGGCGAGCGGGAGGCGGCCATCGCGCGGCGCGTGCTCAAGGAGATCCGCGAGCGGCTCGGCTTCCTGATGAACGTCGGGCTCGAGTACCTCACGCTGGACCGGCCGGCGGGGACGCTGTCGGGCGGCGAGGGGCAGCGCATCCGGCTGGCGACCCAGATCGGCTCCAGCCTGGTGGGCGTCCTCTATATACTCGACGAGCCCTCGATCGGCCTCCACCAGCGGGACAACCGGCGGCTGCTCGACACGCTCAAGCGCCTGCGCGACCTCGGCAACACCGTGCTCGTGGTCGAGCACGACGAGGAGACGATCCGCGCCGCCGACTACGTCGTCGACCTCGGCCCCGGCGCCGGCGAGCTGGGCGGCCACGTGGTCGCCATCGGCACCCCCGACGAGATCGTGGCCAACCCCCGGTCGCTCACGGGGCAGTTCCTGTCGGGCGCGCGCGCCATCGCCGTGCCGGGCGAGCGCCGCACGGGCAGCGGGCAGTTCATCACCATCCACGACCCGCGCGAGCACAACCTGAAGGGCATGGCGGTGAGGATCCCGCTGGGCACGTTCACCTGCGTGACCGGCGTGTCGGGCTCGGGCAAGTCGACGCTCGTGAACGACATCCTGTACCGCGCGCTCGCCCAGATGCTGCACCGCGCGCAGGAGCGCCCGGGCGCGCACACCCGGGTCGAGGGCGCGCAGCACGTCGACAAGGTGGTCGACATCGACCAGTCGCCGATCGGCCGCACGCCGCGCTCGAACCCGGCCACGTACACCGGCGTCTTCGCCTTCATCCGGGCGCTGTTCGCGCGGACGCAGGAGGCGCGGATGCGCGGCTACCAGCCCGGCCGCTTCTCGTTCAACGTCAAGGGCGGCCGCTGCGAGGCGTGCCAGGGCGACGGGCTCGTGAAGATCGAGATGCACTTCCTGCCCGACGTCTACGTCACCTGCGATGTGTGCAAGGGCAAGCGCTACAACCGCGAGACGCTCGACGTCCACTACAAGGGCCGGAACATCGCCGAGGTCCTCGACATGACCGTCCACCAGGCGCTCGGCTTCTTCGACGCGGTGCCGGTGATCAAGGCGAAGCTCCAGACCTTGCACGACGTCGGCCTCGACTACATCCGCCTCGGGCAGCCGGCGACCACCCTGTCGGGCGGCGAGGCGCAGCGGGTGAAGCTCGCCACGGAGCTGTCCCGGCGGGCGACCGGCCGGACGCTCTACATCCTGGACGAGCCGACGACCGGGCTGCACTTCGCCGACATCGAGAAGCTGCTCGAGGTGCTGAACCGGCTGGTGGACGCCGGCAACACCGTCGTGATCATCGAGCACAACCTCGACGTCATCAAGACGGCGGACTGGGTGATCGACCTCGGGCCGGAGGGGGGCGAGGAGGGCGGCCGTGTGGTGGCCACCGGCACGCCCGAGATGCTCGCGCGCGAGGCGGACCGCTCCTACACCGGCCAGTTCCTGAAAGCCGTGGTGCCGGGAGGCCCCGGGATGGCCGTCCGGTAAGGATACACACATGCGTCGCACCAGAATCGTCTGCACCATCGGACCGGCGTCGTCGAGCGTCGCGAACCTGGACCGCCTGGCGGCCGCCGGCATGGACGTCGCCCGCCTGAACTTCTCCCACGGCACCCACGGCGAGCACGCGGAGGTCGTGCGCCGTATCCGCGCGGGCGAGGCGCGCTGGGGCCGGCCGGTGGCCATCCTCCAGGACCTTCAGGGGCCCAAGATCCGCCTGGGGACGTTCGGCGACGGCGGCGGCGGCCGGGTGGACCTGGAGGTAGGCCGGCCGTTCACGCTCTGCCGCACGCCGTGCGTGGGCACGTCGGAGCGCGTGTTCGTGGCGCCACCCGAGTACCTGCGCGACATCAAGCCCGGCGACGAGATCTGGATGGACGACGGCATGATCCAGCTGCGCGTGGAGGAGACGACGCCCACCGAGGTGCGCTGCCGCGTCATCGCGGGCGGCCGCATCAGCGACCACAAGGGCATCTCGCTCCCGCACGTCGACCTGCCCGCGTCGTGCCTCACGGAGAAGGACCGCGAGGATCTCCTGTTCGGCATCGACCAGGGCGTCGACTTCGTGGCCGTCTCGTTCGTCCGCTCGGCGGCGGACATCGCCGAGGTGCGCGCCTTCCTCGAGCAGCGCGGCGCCGACCTGCCGATCGTGGCGAAGCTGGAGCGCCAGGAGATCATCGAGAACCTGCCCGGGATCGTCAGCCGCGTGGAGGCGGTGATGGTCGCCCGCGGCGACCTGGGCGTCGACGTCCCGCTCGAGGACGTGCCGCACATCCAGAAGGAGATCATCCGCCAGGCGCGCGCGGCCAAGGTGCCGGTCATCGTGGCCACCCAGATGCTCGAGTCGATGGTGACGCACATCCGGCCCACGCGCGCGGAGGTCTCCGACGTCACCACGGCGATCTTCGACGGCGCCGACGCCATCATGCTGTCGGCGGAGACGGCGTCCGGCCGCTATCCCGCCGAGGCGGTCGAGGTGATGGCCCGCGTGGCCGAGCGCGCCGAGCAGGCCGTCGCCCTCGAGCCCCCGCGCCGCCGGCGCGAGGATCGCCCGTCCGCCGTCGGCTTCCCGGAGGCCGTCTCGGACGCGGCGGCGACGGCGGCGCGCAGCCTGCGGGCGCGGGCCATCGTCGCCTTCACGCAGTCCGGCTTCTCGGCCCGGCTGATCTCGCAGGAGCGGCCGGCGACGCCGATCATCGCCTTCACCCCGTTCGCCGCCGTGCAGCGCCGCCTCGCGCTGTCGTGGGGCGTCACCTCCCGACTCATCCGCAAGGTCGAGACCACCGACGAGATGGTGGAGGAGATCGAGACGACGCTGCTCGGCGACGGCACCGTGCGAGTCGGCGACGTGCTCGTCATCATCTCCGGCTCGCCGATGTGGGTCACCGGCACGACGAACCTCCTGAAGGTCCACCGCGTCGGGGAGCATCGCTGAGCCGGCGGACCCTCGCCGCCTTCTCCGTCGTCCTCGCGGCGCTCTGGATCGTCGGCGCCGCGCTGCTGTTGCGCGAGATGTCCTCCCGGCAGACCCTCCGGCTCGACGCCGAGCTGGCGCGGCTGCGCGCGCGCGTGCAGGAGACGCAGGCCGTCCTCACCCAGGAGGCGGCGCTGCTGGCCCGCGAGCCGGAGGTCGTGGAGGGCACGCGGGTGGGCGACTGGGCCACGCTCAGCCGCGGCGCGCCACGGCTGCGCACGCTGGCGCTGTCCCGGATCGCGGACGTCGTGGTGGTCGTGGGCGCCGGCGGCACGGTGATCGCGCGCGTGCCCGAGACGCCGCCGCTGACGCCGCCGCTGCTCCCGGGCCTGTCCGCGCCCACCGCGCGCGTCGTCCCGCTCGACCGCGAGCTGTGGGTGCTCGGCATCGCGCCCATCGGCGGCGGGGCGGCCCTGGGCGCCGCCGTCGTCGGGCGGCGCGCGGCGCCGCTGGTCACCTCGGACAGCGGGGCGTTCGCCCTCTTCGTCGTGTCCGGCGAGCACCTCGCGCAGGCGACGCTGGGCGCGGCGCCGCCGGACGGCTGGGGCCGCGCCATCGCGGAAGGCCGGCGCACCATCGACGGCGTCCCGTGGCGGCTGCTCCCGGCCGGGCGCGTCGGCGATGACGTCGTGCTCGCCGGCGCCTCGGAGGCCGGCGCGCGCGCGGTGCGGCGGCGGCTCGGCGTGGCGCTCACGGCCGGCTTTCCGGTCGTGCTCGCCCTCGCGGCGGCGCTGGCGTGGGTGCTGGAGCCGCGCCGGACGGCGCGGCCGGCGTGGCTGAGCCGGCGGCGGCGGCCTCCGCCGCGCGACCGGGGCAACGTCGCGCTCGAGACGCTCTACTCGGCCGCGGTCGCGATGGCGAGCGAGCCGGAGCTCGAGTCGACCGCGGCGCGGACGCTCGGCATCGTGTGCGCGGTGGCGCGGATCGACGTCGGCCTGCTGTACCGCGCCGACTTCGACGGCAAGCGGCTGGTGCTCGTGGCGAGTCACGCCGTGCCGCCGGGGATGCTCCCGCTGGTCGAATCCCGCCCGCTCCACGGCACCCGCATGGGCGAGGTGGCCCGCACGGGGCGCCACCAGGTCATGGACCTGGGCGGCGAGCACATCAAGGACCCGGCACTGCGGACCGCCGCCAGGTCGGCGGGCTTCACGACGCAGCTGGCGCTGCCCGTCGCCGTCGACGGCGCGCCGTGGGGCGTGCTGGGGCTCGTGACACGCAGCCCGCGGCGGTTCGAGGGCGAGGAGCTGGTGCTGCTCCAGGCGGTCGCCCACCAGGTCGGGCTCGCCGTGACGCGCGCCGCGCTGTCCGCCGAGAGCCGGACGAAGACGCGGCGGCTCGAGATGCTCACGCGCGTCGCGGAGCGCCTGACGGCGACGCTCGCGCCGGACGAGCTGCTGCAGCGCGTGGTGGACGCCGCGCGCGAGATGTTCGAGGCCCGCATGGCGCGGCTCTGGCTGGTGGACGACGACGGCGTCACGCTGCGACTGCGCGCCGCCGCCGGGATGAGCGCCGGCGTGGACCGGCTGCGGCTCGGCGAGGGGCTCATCGGGCGCGTGGCGGCCGAGCGCGCGCCGCTCGTCGTCGCCGACATCCTGAACGATCCGCGCGCCGTGAACGCCACCCTGATCCGCGCCGAGGGGCTGCGCGCGTTCGCCGGCGTGCCGTTGCTGAGCGGGGACCGTCTCCTGGGGGGGCTCGCCATCGCCACGGATCACGAGCACCAGTACGGCGGCGACGAGGTCGACCTGCTCGTCTCGCTCGCCAACCAGGCGGCCGTCGCGCTCGACAACGCGCGGCTGCTGACCGAGGAGCAGACCCGCCGGCGGTACCTCGCGGCGCTGCTCGACATCAACACGAAGATCGGCGCGCTCGTCTCCACCGAGGCGCTGCTCACCTCGATCGCCGAGGAGGCGGCCCGGCTGCTCGGCCTCGACAACGCGGGCTTCCGCCTGGTCGAGGGCGACGACCTCGTCGTGGCGGGGCTGGCCGGCACGGCCGGGGAGACGATGCTGCGGCCGCGGCTCAAGATCGGCGAGAGCATCAGCGGCAAGGTGGTCGAGACGGGCCGCACCCTGCGCGTCTCCATCGCGGACTCGCCCGACATCGTCCCCGAGCACGCGGCGGCGGACCGCGCGCTCGGGTACACGACGTACCTCGGCGTGCCGCTGCGGGTCGGCGCGCGGACCATCGGCGTGCTGACCTTCCGCGCGCGCCGCGACCTCACCGCGAGCGACCAGGAGCTGGCCGAGGCCTTCGCCGGCCAGGCCGCCATCGCCATCGAGCACGCCCGGCTCTACCGGGAGGCGACGCGGCGGGCGGAGCGGATGCGCGCGCTGGTCGAGGTGAGCCGTCTGCTGGCCGGCACGCTCGACCCCGATCCGCTGGCCGAGCGGATCGTGCAGAGCGTCTGCCGGCTCTTCGGCGCCCGCTCGGCCACGCTCTTCCGCCTCGACGACGCCACCGGGGACCTCCTCTCCGTGGCCACTGCGAGCGATCGCGAGCCGATCGGTCACGTCGTGTTTCCCTGCGGCACCGGCGCCGTCGGGCTGGCGGTGCTGACCCGCCGCGCGGTCGCGTCGTCCGACGTCGTGACGGATCCCCAGCTGACTCTCACGCCCGAGGTCCGTGGCTGGATCGAGCACGCCGGCCGCCGCGCGGCGCTCGCGGTGCCCCTCGTGATCAACGACACGGTGGTGGGCGCGCTCAGCGTCGCCGACGCCACCGGGCGGGTGTTCGACGACGAGGAGGTGCAGGTGGCGCAGGCGTTCGCCGACCAGTCGGCGCTCGCGCTCGCCAACGCGCGGCTCTACGCGGAGGCCACGCGCCGGCGCACGGAGGCCGAGGAGCTGGCCCGGCTGGCGCGCACGCTCACGGAGAGCCTCGACGTCGAGGCCGTCGCGGAGCGGACGGCCCGGAGCGTGCTGCCGCTCTTCGCCGCGCAGTCGTCCGTCCTCCGCCTGCTCCAGCCCGACGGCTCGCTGGTCGCGCTCGCGGTCGGCGGCCGGCTGGGCGAGCACCTCGAGCCCGGCCACGTGCAGGGCGCCGGCGTCGGGATGCTGGGCCGCGCCGTCGTCGAGGGGCGGGCGGTGAGCACGCCCGACCTCCTCGCCGATCCCGCCACGCCGCTGCCCGGCGCCCTGCGCGCGTCGATGGAAGCCGCCCACGACCACGCCATCCTCGCGGTGCCGCTCCGGGCCAAGACCATGGTCATCGGCGCCCTCTGCGTCTGCGACCGGCGGGGCCGCGTCTTCACGGACGACGAGGCGGCGCTCCTCCAGGCGTTCGCGGACCAGGCCTCGCTCGCCCTCGACAACGCCCGGCTCTACGGCGAGGCGCGGACGTACGCCGAGCGGCTGCGCGCGCTCGAGCAGGTGAACCGGCTCGTGTCGTCCTCGCTGAACGTCGAGGAAGTCCTGGCCAACCTCGCGCGCGCCATCGCGCAGTTCTTCGAGGCGCCGTACGTGAGCGTCTGGCGGATCGACGCCGCGACGGGCCGGCTCCGCCGGGCGCTGATCCACGGCGACGCCGCGCTGGCGGCCGAGCTGCACGAGGACCTCGCGCTCGGCGAGGGCTCCATCGGCTGGGTGGTCCAGCACCGCGCGCCCATCCTGTGGACGGACACGCGCGGCGACGCCCGCTGCGTCGACACGCCGGCGCTCCAGCGCCGCGGGCTCTTCTGGCTGACCGCGTACCCCATCGCCATCGGCGACCGGATCCTGGGCGCGTTCGCCGCGCACCGGGCGGCGCCGTGGACGGTGACGCCGGAGACCGAGTCGCTGATGGGCTCGCTGGCGGCGCAGGCCGCCGTCGCGCTCGAGAACGCGCGCATGTACTCGGAGACGACCGACCGGCTCGCCGAGACCCGGGCGCTGCTCGAGGTCGCCGAGATCCTCAACTCGACGCTGGACTCCACGCGGCTCCTCGAGCGGGTCGCCATCAAGATCGCCCGGGTCTGCGCGGTCGACCGCTGCTCGATCGAGCTGTGGCAGGGCGACCGGGTGGTGCCGCTGGTGTCGCAGTTCGCCGACGGCCGCACCATGCCCGACGCCGACCGGCACGTCGCCGGCCTGGACGCGACGGCCCTGCGCGACATCCCGGTGAACGCGCGCGCGATCGAGACCCGGCGGCCCGTCATCGTCGACGACGCCGGCACCACGAGCCTGGTGCCGCGCGAGTGGGTGGAGCGCTTCGGCCTGGAGGCGTTCATGACGGTGCCGCTCGTCTCGCAGGAGCAGGTGATCGGCGTGGTGACGCTCGACTACTGCGAGCGCCGGGCGCCCTTCGAGCCGTGGCAGGTGCACCTCGCGGCCGCCGTCGCCAACCAGCTCGCGCTCTCCCTCGAGAACAGCCGGCTCTACGCCGAGCTGCAGGAGCGCCTCCGCGAGACGTCGACCCTGCTCGCCGTCGGCCGCCTGCTCTCGGAGCCGGACGCCGGCCAGGACGTGATGCGGCGCGTGGCGGGCGAGGTGGCGCGCGCGTTCGGGGCCGACACGGCCGGCGCGTACCTGCTCGACGAGCGGCGCGAGCGCCTCTTCCCGGTGGGCGGCTACCACGTGCCGAAGCACCTGCTCGAGTCCTTCATGAGCCGGCCGATCGAGGTCGCGCGGTTTCCGTGGCTGAGCGAGGCCTGGAACGGCGGCCGGGCGATCTCGAGCGGCGACGTCCTGCGCGACGAGCGCTTCGATCCCCTCTGGACGGCGATGCTGCCCGAGCACTCGGTGCTGTTCGTCCCCACCATGGCCCACGGCGCCCCGGTGGGCGGCCTGTTCCTCGTGTGGTGGCGCACGGGCCGCGTCTTCACGCCGGCGGAGATCCGCCTCATCGAGGGCGTGGCGGCCCAGCTGGGGCTCGCCATGGAGAACGCCGAGCTGACCCGGCAGACGCGGGCCAAGCTGGTGGAGACGGAGATGCTCCTCTCCGCCAGCCGGGCGCTCGGCTCGACGCTCGACATCCAGGGGCTCGTGCGTCACTTCCTCCGCGCGGTGGCGGCCACCATCGGCGCCGACTGCGTCGGCGCCTGGCTGCTGCAGGACGACGGCGAGTGGCTCGAGCCGCTGGCGGGCTACCGGATCCCGCGCGAGCGCCTGGAGGCCTTCCGCGAGTTCCGTGTCTCGATCCTCAAGCACGCGTTCTACGCGGAGGCGGCGCGCACGCGGCACGCCGTCTACACGACCGACGCCATGCAGGACACCCGCCTGCCGGCCGTGATCCGGGACGAGGGACCGCACCGCACGCAGCTCTTCGTGCCGGTCGTCGTGAAGGACCGCATGATCGCCGGCTTCGCCGCCCTCTGGTGGGAGCAGGCGCGCGAGTTCACCGCGAGCGAGCTGGCCCTCATGGAGGCCCTGGCCAGCCAGGCCGGGGTGGCGCTCGAGAACGCGCGGCTCTTCGACGAGAACCGCCGGCGCGTGGAGGAGCTGTCCGTCCTGCACGACCTGTCGCGCGCGGTGACCGGCCAGCTGGAGCGCGCCGCCCTCATCGAGGCGCTGCGCGTCCAGCTGGCGCGCGTGCTGGTGGCCGACCACATGGTCGTGATCCTGCGCGACGAGGAGCGCGGCGACCTCGAGGTCGCCATCCGCGTGGTCGACGGCGTCGAGGACACGGCGCCGCCGCGGCGCTTCCCGCCGCGGGAGTGCGGGCTCGCCTCGATCGTGCTGGCGCTGAACCGGCCCGTGCGCACCGACGACTACGCGGCCTCGTGCGCGTACTACGGGGTGGCGCCGGTCACGACGTCGGCCGGGCTGCGCCACTGGCTCGGCGCGCCGATGATCGCGGGCGACCGCGCGCTGGGCGTCATCGCCGTGCGCGGCGGCACGCGGCCGTTCACGGAGGCCGACGAGCGCCTGCTCGTGAACATCGCGCACCTGGGGGCGCTCGCGATGTCGAGCGCGCGCCTCTACGAGGAGCGCATGCGGGCGTTCGGCGAGCTGGCGGCGGCCCAGGACCAGCTCGTCCGGACCGAGAAGCTGCGCGCGCTGGGCGAGATGGCCTCCGGCGTCGCCCACGACTTCAACAACCTGCTGGCGTCCATCCTCGGACGGGCGCAGCTGCTCCTGCGCCGGGTGAAGGAGCCGCAGCAGCTCCAGTGGCTGCAGGTCATCGAGCGCGCCGCGCTCGACGGCGCCCAGACCGTCAAGCGGCTCCAGGACTTCACCCGCATCCGCCGTGACCAGCCGCTGCTCCCGCTCGATGTCAGCGACGTCGTCCGCGACGCGCTCGAGATCACGCAGTCGCGCTGGCAGGAGGAGCCGCTGAGCCGGGGCGTCACCATCGAGGTCCGCACGGTGCTGCCGGCCGTGCCGCCCATCCTCGGCGACGCGGGGGAGTTGCGCGAAGTCTTCACCAACCTCATCCTGAACGCCGTGGACGCGATGCCGGGAGGCGGGGCGCTGACGCTGACGACGGCGGCGGTCGACGGGCAGGTGGTGGCGACCGTGTCGGACACGGGGACCGGAATCCCCGAGGCCGTCCGCGAGAAGATCTTCGACCCGTTCTTCACCACCAAGGGGCCCCAGGGGACCGGGCTCGGCCTGTCGATGACGTACGGCATCGTGTCGCGCCACGGCGGCGTCATCACCGTCGACAGCGCGGAGGGCCGGGGCACAAGCTTCCGGCTCGCGTTCCCGCCCGCGGTGGGCGAGGCGCCGGCCGCGGCGCGGACGGCGGCGCCGGACGGCGCGGCGGTGCGCAGCCTCCGCTGCCTGGTGGTGGACGACGAGGCGACGGTGCGGACCGTGCTCGCCGACATCCTGACCGGCGCCGGCCACGAGGTGGTCGAGGTCGGCGACGGCGCCGAGGCGATCGCGCGTTTCCGCGCCGAGCGGTTCGACGTCGTCTTCACGGACCTGGCCATGCCGCGCGTGTCCGGCTGGCAGGTGGCGCGCGCCGTGAAGCACGCGGCGCCGGCGGTGCCCGTGCTCCTGGTCACCGGCTTCGGCGTCGAGCTCTCGGCGGACGAGCGCCGCGCGAACGGCGTCGACGCCGTCCTCGTCAAGCCGCTGCAGATCCACGAGATTCTCGATGCCGTGGCCGGCGTGGCGCGCGCGCGACCGGCCGGCTCGTCGGAGGAGCGCTGATGGCCTACCAGCACATCACGATCGACCGGACCGCCCACGTCGCGACCGTCACCCTGAACCGGCCGGAGGCGTTCAACGCCCTCAACCTCGGGCTCGGGCGCGATCTGTTCAACGCGTCCATCGAGCTGGACGAGGATCCGGACGTCCGCTGCGTCGTGGTGACGGGCAGCGGCAAGTCGTTCTGCGCGGGCGGCGACGTGAAGGACTTCGCCGACAACCTGCCGCGCGTCGGCGTGCTCATCAAGGAGCTGACGACGTACCTGCACGGCGCCATCTCGCGCTTCTGCCGCGCCGACAAGCCCGTGATCATGGCCGTCAACGGCGTCGCCGCCGGGGGCGGGCTCAGCCTGGCGCTCTCCGGCGACCTCGTGCTCGCCACGGAGTCCGCGAAGCTCACGATGGCGTACTCGAGGATCGCCGCCACGCCCGACGGCTCCTCGTCCTACTTCCTGCCGCGGCTGGTCGGCATCCGCCGCGCCATGGAGCTCTACTTCACGAACCGCGTGCTGTCGGCGCGCGAGGCGCAGGAGTGGGGGCTCGTGACGCGCGTCTTTCCCGACGCCGAGTTCAAGGCGGGCGTGGAGATGCTGGCGCGCGAGCTGGCCCAGGGCCCGTCGCGGGCCTTCGGCGGCGCCAAGCGGCTGTTCCACGAGTCGACGTGGCAGAGCCTCGAGACCCAGATGGAGCTGGAGGCGCAGGCCATCGCGAGCTGCGGCCGCACCGAGGACTTCGCGGCCGGGGTCACCGCGTTCGCCGGCAAGAAGACGCCGCCGGCGTTCAAGGGACGATGACGTGACGCCGCGCTTCTACTACCGCCCCGGCTGATCGTCCTGCGCCAAGACGAGGGAGCTCCTCTCGTCCTGGGGGATCGAGTTCGATCCCGTCGACGTCCAGGCCGACCCCGCCGGCCGGCAGGAGCTGGAGCGGCTCGGCGTGTCGCGCCCGCCCGCCGTCGCCGTCGGCGATCGCGTCGTGCACGGCTGGAATCCGGGCGGCTACGCCGCGCTCCTCGGCGTGGAGTACCGCCCCGCCGCGCGGCTGGCGCCGCCCGCGCTGGCCGCGCGCCTGGACCGCGTGCTCGAGAGCGCGCAGCGGCTCGTCGAGCGCTTCGACGCCGGGCGCATGGGCCACGTGCCGCCGGAGCGGAAGCGCACGGTGCGCGACCTCGCGTTCCACGTCTACCGCGTGGGGCTGTCCTTCATCGACGCCGTGGACCGGGGCGAGCTGCCGGAGACGTGGTTCGAGGAGCGGGCGCCCGCCGACCTGGTCTCCGGCGCCGACGTCGCGCGGTACGGGGCGCTCGTGCGCGCGCGGATCGCCGGCTGGTTCCAGGGCGCCGGCGCCGACGAGCTGACCCGCACCGTGATCACCTACTACGGCCCGCAGAAGGCCGACGAGCTGCTGGAGCGCACGGTGTGGCACGCCGGCCAGCACCTGCGCCAGCTCTACGTGCTCGCCGAGCGCCTCGGCGTCACCCCGCCCGCGCCGATGCCGATGGACGCGCTCGAGGGACTCCCGCTGCCCGAGGCGATCTGGTAGGCTCGCGGCGCACGACAAGGGGGGCGCGATGACGGCGGAGGCGTGGTACGACGGGCTCACGGCCGAGCTGCTGGCGCAGAGCCCGTTCCGTCGCTCGGAGTACTTCAAGCGCTTCGCCTCCGGCGCGCTGAGCCGCGAGCAGGTGTGGGCGCACGTGGCGCAGCACTACCTGCTGATCGCCTGGTTCCCGCGCATCTTCAGCGGCATCCACACGCGCTGCGAGGACCTGGAGGTCCGCAAGGACTGCGCCCGGCACCTGCTGGTCGAGGACCTGGGGTACTTCGAGGGCCGGGTGGGCGGCACGCCCGACCACGACGAGCTCTACCGGCGCATCGGCGACGACCTCGGCCACGCGCGGGACGAGTACGACCGGATCGTGGCCGTCCCTGAGATGGCCGCCATCATCGACTACTTCCGCCGGCTGGCCCACGAGGTGCCGTGGAGCGCCGCCCTCTGCGCCACCGCGCTGCTCGAGGAGGAGGTCGTCGAGATCGCGCAGACCGTCGGGCGCGCGCTCGTCGAGCACTACGGCGTCCGCAAGGACTGGGGCGCGATGAACTACACGGTGCACGAGGCCATCGAGAAGGAAGAGTCCGGCGAGACGAAGAAGACGATCCTCAAGCACCTGCGCACGGCGGAGGACCGCCGGGCGGCCGAGGCGGCCATGCGCGAGATGCACCGGCTCTTGGCGGCGTACGCCGACTCGCTCGCGCGCAGAGTGCTGGCCTAGTGCGGCGCGTCCTGCTCGTGGTGCTCGCGCTGGCGGCGGCCGCGTGCTCGCAGGTCGCGCTCACCGGGCGCTCGCAGCTTCTGCTGGTCTCCGACGCCCAGGTGGCGCAGCTCTCGAAGGAGAGCCGCGCGAAGTTCTTCCAGGAGGCGCAGAGCAAGATCGTCCGGCCGCAGGACGCGGAAGGCAGCACCGTGCTGCCCATGGTCGATCGTGTCTCCTCGCGGATCATCCGCGCCGCCGGCCTGGAGCAGCGCGCCGAGTGGCGCGTGGTCCTCGTGCGCGCGAACGAGGCCAACGCCAATGCCTCCGCCGACGGCACGATCGTCGTCTACACCGGCATCCTCCCGGTGACGCAGACCGAGGCCGGCCTGGCCGTCGTCGTCGGGCACGAGGTCGCCCACGTCGTGGCGCGGCACTCCGGCGAGCGCCTGAGCCAGATGGTCGTCGCCCAGAACCTCACGAGCCTCGCCGCCGCTTTCGCGAGCCCGCAGTACCAGGGCGCCGTCGGCGCGGCCCTCGGCCTGGGCGCCCAGTACGGCGTCCTGATGCCCTTCAGCCGCGCCCACGAGTCGGAGGCCGATCACCTCGGGCTCTACTACATGGCCAAGGCCGGCTACGATCCCGCCGAGGCGCCGCGGCTGTGGGAGCGCATGGGCGCCGGCAGCAAGAGCGCACCGCCGGAGTGGCTGTCGACCCACCCGAGCCACGCGACGCGCATCACGCAGCTGCGCGCCTGGCTCCCCGACGCTCGCCGCTACTACGAGAACCAGGCGCTCCCGCTGCCGGACGTCCTGGGCCGCTGAGCGGATCCGGCGTGCCCCGCCGGGCGTCGAGCCCGGCGGGGGCGGGCAGGAGCGGGCAGGC
>DASUPA010000335.1:0-4752 GCA_036276335.1 Candidatus Methylomirabilota bacterium
TCCCGCTATTTACGCGGTCTCCTCGAAACAGGTAGAATCCTCCCATGGCGATCGACACGCGCCACCCGCGCGAGATCCGCGCGGACATCCGCCGCGGCCGGCTGAGCGGCGTGACGGCCGGGCTCGGGCCCGGCCACGTGCAGGCGAACCTGGCCGTGCTGCCCCGCGACCACGCGTACGACTTCCTCCTCTTCTGCCAGCGGAACCCGCGGCCGTGCCCGCTCATCGAGGTCACCGACGTCGGCTCGGCCGAGCCGGTGGGGGTGGCGCCGGGCGCCGACCTGCGCACGGATCTCCCGCGCTACCGGATCTACAAGGACGGCGTGCTCGCCGACGAGGTCACGGACGCCACGCCCTACTGGCGCGACGACCTCGTGGCCTTCCTGCTCGGCTGCTCGTTCACCTTCGAGTGGGCGCTGCTCGAGGCCGGCATCGATCTGTGGCACGTGAAGCACGGCAAGAACGTGGCGATGTGGCGGACCTCCATCGAGTGCCGGCCGGCCGGCGCCTTCCGCGGCCCCATGGTCGTCTCGATGCGGCCGATCCCGGCCGCGCAGCTCTCGAAAGCTGTCACCGCCAGCGCGCGGTTCCCCAGCGCGCACGGCGCGCCCGTGCATATCGGGGACCCGGCCACCATCGGCATCAAGGACATCACCCGGCCCGACTGGGGAGACCCTCAGCCGTTCGGCCCGGGGGACGTGCCGGTGTTCTGGGCCTGCGGCGTCACGCCGCAGGCAGTGGCGCTCGAGTCGAAGCCGCCGTTCATGCTGACCCACAGCCCGGGGCACATGTTCGTCACGGATCTCCCCAACTCCGCGCTGGCTGCCTTCTAGCTTGCGGTTTCTGCCGGCCGGGGATCTCGCCCTCTCCGTCGAGCTCGGCGACGACATCAGCGTGGACGTCAACACCCGCGTCCGCGCGCTCGAGTTCCTCATCGGTCAGAAGGCGCTGCGGGGCGTGGTCGAGACGGTCCCCAGCTACCGGGCGCTGCTGGTCTACTACGACCCGGGCGTCGTCGGCTACGACGCGCTCTGCGCCGCGCTGGGCGGGCTGGCCGAGCAGGCCGGCGCGACGGCGATGCCGCCCGCCCGGGAGGTCGAGCTGCCGTGCTGCTACGGCGGCGAGCTGGGGCCCGACCTCGCGGGCGCGGCCCGGCGCCTGGACCTGTCGCCGGACGAGCTCGTGCGGCTGCACGCCGGCGCCGAGTATCTCGTCTACTTCATCGGCTTCACGCCCGGCCTGCCGTACATGACCGGCGCCCCGGAGCGCCTCACCATCGCGCGGCTGGACACGCCGCGCGTGAAGGTGCCGGCGGGGAGCGTCGGCATAGGCGGCACCCAGTGCTGCGTCTACTCGGTGGAGAGCCCCGGGGGCTTCTGGCTGCTCGGCCGCACGCCGCTCCGGCTCTACGATCCTGGCGCGCCCGAGCCGATCCTGCTCCGGCCCGGGGACCGCGTGCGGTTCCGGCGCATCGATCGCCCGGAATTCGACGACATCGCCGCGCGCGTGGCCGCGGGCGAGTTCCAACCGGTGATCCGGTGATTCGCGTCCTCGATCCCGGCCCGCAGACGACGGTGCAGGACGCGGGCCGTCGCGGACAGCTGCGCTACGGCATCCCGCCGTCCGGGCCGGTCGACGCCCGGTCGTTCACGCTCGCGAACCGGCTCGTGGACAACGCGGACGGCGAGGCGGCGCTGGAGTTCACGCTCATCGGTCCGCGGCTCCGCGTGGAGGCGCCGTGCACGGCGGCGGTCACCGGCGCCGCCGCGCCGGTGACCGTCAACGATGCTCCGGCGCCGGCGTGGACGACGCTGACGCTCGCCGCGGGCGACGTGCTGAGGATCGGGCCGGCGCGGGCCGGCGTCCGGGGATACGTCGCCTTCGCGGGCGGCATCGACGTGCCCCCCGTGCTGGGCTCGCGCGCGACGTACCTGCGCGGCCGGCTGGGCGGCCTCGAGGGACGCGCGCTGCGGCGCGACGACGTCCTGCGCCTCGGCCCGGCCTCTCCGGCGCCCCGCCGGGCCGTCCGCCCGGACGCGATCCCCGACTGGCAGGAGAGCCCGGCGCTGCGCGTCGTGCTCGGGCCGCAGGCCGATCGCTTCACGGACGAGGGGATCGCCGCCTTCCTGGGCGGCGTGTACGAGGTGCTGCCGCAGTCGGACCGGATGGGCGCGCGGCTGCAGGGTCCGCGCATCGCCCACGCCCGCGGCCACGACATCATCTCCGACGGCGTCGCCCTCGGCGCCGTGCAGGTCCCCGGCGACGGCCAGCCGATCGTGCTCCTCGTCGATCGTCAGTCCACCGGCGGCTACACGAAGATCGCCACCGTGTGCTCCTTCGATATCCCACGCGTGGGCCAGGCCAAGCCCGGCCAGCGCATCCGTTTCTCCGCCATCGATGTCCGGGAGGCGCAGCGGCTGTCCCGCGCCGCGGCCGCCGACATCGCGAACGTCGAGCTACAGGAGATCGCCTCATGAGCCTGGACAAGGAACTGGCCGAGTACACCGCGAAGACCGCCCGCTCCCGCGCGCTCCACGAGGAAGCCGTGGGCGTCATGCCGGGCGGCAACAGCCGCACCACGACCTTCTTCGACCCGTATCCGTTCTACTTCCAGCGCGGCCAGGGCGCGCACATCTGGGACGCCGACGGCACCGAGCGCATCGACTTCAACAACAACTACACGAGCCTCGTCGTCGGTCACGCGCATCCGGACGTCGTCAAGGCGGTGCAGGCGGTCGCCGAGAGCGGGCTGTCCTTCCCCGGCCCGACGGAGCACGAGATCCGGCTGGCGGAGCTCCTCACGCGCCGCCTGCCGTCGCTCGAGAGCGTCCGCTTCACGAACTCGGGCACCGAGGCGACCATGAACGCCGTCCGTCTCGCCCGCGCCTTCACGGGCCGTCCGAAGCTCGCGAAGTTCGAGGGCGCCTTCCACGGCACCCACGACTGGGTCATGGTGAGCGTCACCCCCGATCCGAAGACGGCGGGCAACCGCAAGCGGCCCAAGCCGGTGGCGTGGTCGGCGGGCATCCCGCCCGCCGTGCTGAAGCACACCGTCGTGCTGCCCTGGAACGACCAGGAGGCGTGCGCCGAGATCCTCGCGCGCGAGGGAGACCAGATCGCCGGGCTGATCGTCGATCCGCTCCTCTGCAACGCCGGCCTCCTGTCGCCCGTCGACGGCTTCCTGCCGTGGCTCCGCGAGGAGACCGAGCGCCGCGGCATCGTGCTGATCTTCGACGAGGTGATCTCGTTCCGCGTGGCATGGGGCGGGGCCCAGGAGCGCTTCGGGATCCGCCCCGACCTGACCACGCTCGGCAAGGTCATCGGCGGGGGCCTGCCCGTCGGCGCCTTCGGCGGTCGGCGCGACATCATGGACTTCTACGATCCACGCAAGGGCGGCCCGCGCATCAGCCAGGGCGGCACCTTCAACGCCAACCCGGTCACGATGGCCGCCGGCGTGGCGACCCTGAACGTGCTGACGCCCGAGGCGTACGCGCGGCTCGACGCGCTCGGCGACCGGCTGCGCGGCGGCATCACCCGGCTGCTGGCCAACACGCGGCGCAAGGGGCAGGTGACGGGCGTCGGCTCGCTGCTGTGGCTGCACTGGACCACGGAGACGCTGACCGACTATCGCTCGACCCGGCCCAAGGACAGCGAGGCGGCGCTGCGCGTCTTCATCGGCCTCATCAACGAGGGCATCCTGCTCACGCAGCGCGGGCTCGGGGCCTGCTCGCTGGCGATGAGCGACGAGGACGTCGACCGCTTCGTCAACGCGCTGGCCCGGGTGCTGGCTCGCGCCTGAGATGCGGTTCGGGATCGGGCTGTCGGTCCAGCACCTGCCCGACGACCCGCAGGCGGCCCGGTTCGCCGAGCACGTCGAGCAGGTGCGGCTGGCCCGCGCGGTCGGCTTTCACTCGGTGTGGGCGAGCCAGCACTACCTGTCCGACCCGTTCACGTACTTCCAGCCGATCCCCACGCTGGCCCGCGTGGCCGCCGACGCCGGGGAGATGACCCTCGGCACCGGCATCCTGCTCCTGCCGCTCCTCCAGCCGGTCGACGTGGCCGAGCAGCTCGCCACGCTCGACGTCATCACGGGCGGCCGGCTGATCGTCGGCGTCGGGCTCGGCTATCGCGACGTGGAGAACCACGCGCTCCAGGTCGATCCTCGCACGCGCGTGAGCCGCTTCGAGGAGGCGCTCGAGGTCGTGGAGCGTCTCTGGGGCGGCGAGCCGGTCGCCTACCAGGGCAAGCACTTCACCCTGCGCGACGCGCGCATCTCGATGCGCCCGCTGCAGCGGCCGCGGCCGCCCATCTGGATGGCCGCCAACGCCGACCCTGGCGTGGAGCGGGCGGCCCGCCGCGCCGACGCCTGGATGATGAATCCGCACACGACGCTCGCGACGCTCGAGCGGCAGCTGGCGCTCTTCCGCGCGACGCGGCGGGCCGCCGGCCGGCCGGCCGCGCAGGCGGTCCCGCTCATCCGCGAGTGCTACGTGGCGCCGGACACGAGGACGGCGTTCTCCGAGGCACGCGCCTTCCTCGAGGAGAAGTACCGCGCGTATCGCGTCTGGGAGCAGGACAAGGCGCTGCCGCCGGGCGAGAGTCTCAGCCTGGATTTCGAGGCGCTGGCGCGCGACCGGTTCGTCATCGGCGACCCCGCGCGCGTCCGCGAGGAGCTCGAGCGCTATCGCGCGCGGCTCGGCACCACCGACGTGATCTTCCGCCTGCAGTGGCCCGGGATGGATCCGGCGCGCG
>DASUPA010000336.1:0-4420 GCA_036276335.1 Candidatus Methylomirabilota bacterium
CCGCGCGGCCGGGCGCTGGCCGGCGTCGTGACCCACGGCGCCGGCATCATCCTGTTCCTCTCGTTCATCCAGACGAGCCTCGTGCTGGTGCCGAATGCCCAGCTCCAGACGAGCGCCGGGCTCGGCCTGCCGCTCGGCTACGTCTACGCCGCCATGCCGGTCGGCGCCGTGCTGATCCTCGTGCCGATGGCGTGGCGCTTCGTGGCCGCCCTCAGGGACCTGTGGCAGAGACTCTCCTGATCGTCTTCGTCGTCTTCGTCGTCCTGGGCACGCCCATCGGGATCGCGCTCGGGGTCGGCGCGCTGGCGGCGGCGGTCTTCTACCCGGCGCTGAACCCGATCATCATTCCCGCGCGGATGGTGGGCCTGCTGTCCGACTCGTTCATCATCCTCGCCGCGCCGCTCTTCATCCTCGCCGGCAACATCGCGAGCCGCGGCGGCATCGCGCGCGCCATCATCGACCTTGCCACGGTGCTGGTGGGCCGCTTCCGCGGCGGCCTCGCCTACGTCAACGTCCTCGACTCGATGATCTTCGGCGGCATCTCGGGGTCCGCCGTGGCCGACGTGTCCGCGCTCGGCACGTTCCTCATTCCGCAGATGGTGCGCAAGGGATACGACAAGGACTTCGCCACCGTGCTCACGGTGTCCACCGCGATCATGGCGCCGATCGTCCCGCCGTCCATCGTCGCCGTCATCTACGCCTGGATGGCGGACGAGTCGGTGGCGGCGATCTTCGCGGGCGGCTACCTGCCCGGGCTGCTGATCGGCATCGGGATGTCGGTGCCAATCTTCGTCATCGCCCGGAAGCGCAACTATCCGCGCGAGCCGGCACCGACGGTGGCGTCGCTGACGGCGGCGCTGCGCAACGCCCTGCCCGCCCTGATGATCCCGGTGATCATCATGGGCGGCATCCTGATCGGCTGGTTCACCCCGACGGAGGCGGCGGCGGTGGCGGTCGTGTATGCGCTCGTGGTGCCACCGCTCTTCTACCGGGAGCTGTCGTGGAAGGAGCTGCCCGAGATCTTCGCCGACTCGGCGCGCCTGTCCGGGGTCATCGGGCTGATCATCGGCCTCGTGGGCGCCTTCGGCTGGGTGCTGACCTACTCGAAGTTTCCCTTCCGCGTGGCGGAGGCCATCGCCGCCGTCGCGCCCACCTGGTGGCTCTTCATCAGCTTCGTCATCGTCCTCTACGTGCTGCTGGGGACCTTCCTCACGCCGTCGGAGATCATCCTCGTCACCGTGCCCGTGCTGCTGCCGGGCGCGCAGGCGCTGGGCGTCCATCCCATCCACTTCGGGATGGTGTGCGTGATCGCCTCCGCCGTCGGCCACATCACGCCGCCCGTCGGCCTCTGCCTGTTCGTCGGCATGGCCATCAGCGGGCTGCCCATGGAGAAGCTCGTCCGGCCGCTGCTGCCCTTCCTGGCCGCGATCCTGGCCGTCCTGTTCCTCGTGGCCTTCGTGCCCGACACGGTGCTGCTGGTGCCGCGGCTGCTCGGCTTCGTCAAGTAGACGCGCCGCGCACCTCGAGTCACGCTAGGCGCTCTTCCTCCGGCGTCGGGAACTGCGCTTGCGCGGCACCCGCGCGCCCTTCTTTCGCGCCTCGCTGAGGCCGATCGCGATGGCCTGCTTGCGGCTCGTGACCTTCTTGCCGCTCCGGCCGCTCTCGAGCGTCCCGCGCTTGCGGCGTCGCATCGCGGACTTCACGGACTTGCCGGCACCCCGGCTGTACTTGCGGGCCATGCATTCCTCCTCGCGGCGCCGCCGTTGTTGGCGCGGCCGCGATTGTCGCCAATGCAATTCGCGTGCACGTGGCTGCGTCGTGGCACAGTAGCTGCGTGCCGGACGTCAAGGACCGCCTGGCCGCGCTGGACTGGACGGCCATCGAGCGCTCGCTGTGGGAGCACGGCTACGCGAAGACGCCGCCCGTGCTGACGCCGGAGGAGTGCGGCGAGCTGATCGCGCTCTATCACGACGACGCCCGGTTTCGCAGCCGCGTCGACATGGCACGCTTCCGCTTCGGCGTCGGCGAGTACAAGTACTTCGCGGCGCCGCTGCCACCGCTGGTGGAGGCGCTGCGCGTGCACGCCTACCCGCCCCTGGCCGCCATCGCCAACCAGTGGGAGGTCGCTCTCGGCACGGCCGTGCTCCATCCGCCCGAGCTGGGGGCGCTGCTGGCTCGCTGCCGCAAGAAGGGCCAGACTAAGCCGACGCCGCTGCTGCTCCACTACGAGGCCGGCGGCTACAACTGCCTGCACCAGGACCTCTACGGCGAGGTCGTCTTCCCGCTGCAGCTCACGTGCTTCCTGAGCCGCCGCGGCGTCGACTACGAGGGCGGTGACTTCCTGCTCGTCGAGCAGCGGCCGCGGGCGCAGTCGAAGGGCGAGTCCATCGCGACCGAGCAGGGCGAGATCCTCTTCTTCACCACGCGCTATCGGCCCGTGGAGAGCGCGCGCGGCTACTATCGCGCCGCGGTGCGCCACGGCGTGAGCCGCCTCACGCGCGGCGAGCGCTACACGCTCGGCGTCATCTTCCTCGACGCGAAGTAGTCGGATCGCCCCGGTGATGGTAGGCTCCGGCCGATGCCGGAGCCCACGCTCGACGTCCTCGTCAAGAACGTCCGGGTCGTGCGACCCCGGCAGCCGGCGATCGAGACCCTCGACGTCGGCGTGAGGGACGGCCGGTTCGCGCGCCTGGCCCCCGCGATCCCGGTCGCCGAGGCGCGCCGGGTCTACGACGGGCGCGGCCGGCTCGCCTTCCCCGGCGTCGTCGACGCGCACACGCACGCCGGCATCTACGCGCCGCTCGCCGAGGACGCCGTCACCGAGAGCCGCGCCGCCGTCTCCGGCGGCGTGACGACGATGCTGACCTACTTCCGCACGGGCCAGTACTACCTGAACCGGGGCGGCCCGTATGCCGAGTTCTTCCCCGAGGTGCTCGAGATCTCCGAGGGACGCTACCACTGCGACTACGCCTATCACCTGGCCCCGATCATGGGGGCGCACGTCGACGAGATGGAAGCGCTGGCGACGGCGCACGGCGTGCCGTCGTTCAAGATCTTCATGTTCTACGGCGGCTACGGCCTCCACGGCCAGGCCGGCGACGAGGAACAGCGCCGCTTCCTGATGATCGGCCCCGGGGATCACTACGACCTCGCCCACTTCGAGTTCATCATGCGTGCCGCCGCGCGCATCCGGGAGCGCCATCCAGCGCTGGCGCCCTACGTCAGCGTGAGCCTGCACTGCGAGATGGCCGACATCCTGAACGCCTACACGCGCCTGGTGGCGAAGGACACGTCGCTGAGCGGCCTCCGCGCGTACAGCGCCGCCCGCCCGCCGCACGCCGAGGGCCTGGCCGTCTGCGTGGCCGCGTACCTGGCCCACGAGACGGGGTGCGTGAACGTCAACCTGCTGCACCTGTCGTCCCGCAAGGCGCTGGAGGCGGCACTGGCCATGGCGCGCACGTTCCCGCACGTCGACTTCCGCCGCGAGATCACCGTGGGCCACCTCCTCCTCGACGTCGACGCGCCCGCCGGCGCATACGCGAAGGTCAACCCGCCGATCCGGCCGCGCGAGGACGTGGAGTTCCTCTGGCGCGCCGTCCTCGACGGCGACGTCGACTGGATCGTGAGCGACCACGCGTGCTGCGCCGAGGAGGTCAAGGGCGCGGGCGGCGGCCGCGGCGACATCTGGCTGGCGAAGGCCGGCTTCGGCGGCACCGAGTACCTGCTGGCCGGCCTCTTCAGCGAGGGCCGCCGGCGCGGCCTCCCGCTTCACAGGATCGCCGAGCTCCTCGCGTTCAACCCCGCGCGCCGGTACGGGCTCCTGACGAAGGGCGACATCGCAATCGGCCTCGACGCCGATCTGGCGCTGCTGGATCCCGACCGCCGCGTCACCGTGCGCGCCGCCGAGTCGCCCTCGGGCCAGGGGTACACGCCGTTCGAGGGCCAGGAGCTGACGGGCCAGGTCACCGCCACCTTCCTCCGGGGCGATCTCGTCTACGAGGACGGCACGATCGTCGGCTCGCCCCGCGGCCGCTACCAGCGCCGTCCGACCGGGTAGCCGGAGTCCCGAGCCGGCCCGTCAGGAGCCCTTCTTGACGGTGACGGCCACCGCCTCCGTGTGCCGCACGACCACCTCGTCGCCGACTTTCACCTCGCGGAGGCGCTCGACGCGGGGATCCACGACGATCGTGCGAGTGTCACCCCCCGGCCCCCGGAGCGTCACCTCTCGCTTGTTGTAATCGATCGCCTCGACGGTCGCCGTGATCTGCTTCGTGTCCACCACGGCCGCGGCGGGCATTCCCCCCGGGGGCGCTACCTTGACCGCCTGCGTCTCGCCCGAGGCGGCCGACGTCCCGGCCGGCAGCACGACGATGGCAACCGCCTCCAGGTACTCCGCCTGGACGGTGTCGCCCACGTTGAC
>DASUPA010000337.1:0-5175 GCA_036276335.1 Candidatus Methylomirabilota bacterium
TGGATGACCGTGACGATCATCACGAACATCACCGCCGCGATGACGGCGAACATCGCGCGCGGCTGCCCGCGGTCCAGCAGCCAGCCGTAGACCGGCGGGGCGACGAGCGAGCCGAGGTCGAGCCCGGAGTAGACGAACCCGAAGACCTTCCCCGACGAGCCCCGGGGGGTCGCCGCGCGGACCAGCATGTCGCGGGACGGGGCCGTGATGCCCATCGAGAACCCGGTGGCGGCCATGGCCGCGCCGATGGCGGACAGCGGGAGCTGGCCCGAGGCGAGCAGGAGCATCAGCGCCGCCGCGCACGTGACGCCGGTGGCGGCCACGAGGTCGTGGCGCGTCGCGTGGTCCGCCAGGAAGCCGCCGGTCAGGATGCCGGTCGCGTTGCCGAGGAGATAGACGGTCAGCGCGCCCGTGGCCAGCGTGAGCGGCGCGGCGTAGATCAAACCCAGCGCCGGAACCGCGAACGTCTGGATGCCCATCGTCGACGCCGTCAGCAGCGCGAAGTAGCCGAACGCCATCATGATCGGCACCGCAAGCAAGACCCGCAGATCCGCCCCGAGGCTCGCGCGCGGCGCAGCCGCCGCCGGCGACGGCGCCGCCGCCCCGAGCCCGCGCGTCTGCGTGGCGAGCACGACGGTGCCGAGGAGCCCCAGGCCGCCGGCCACGAGCAGCGCGACACGCCACCCGGCCAGGGGCGCGACCGTGCCGACCACGATCGGCGCGAGCACCCAGCCGGCGTTGCCGGAGAGCGAGTGGATGCTGTACGCGCGCGCGATCCGGCGGGCGCTGACAGAGCTGTTCAGCATCGAGTAGTCGGCCGGATGGAAGACGCTGTTGCCGAGTCCCGCGACGGCGGCCACCACCAGCAGCATCCAGTAGGAGGACGCCAGGCCGGCGACACCGATGGCCACCGCCATCAGCGTCATGCCCGAGAGCAGCACGCGGCGGGCCCCGAGCCGGTCGACGACGAAGCCCGCCACCGTCTGCGCCACGCCGGAGGCGCCGTAGAACACGGCGGAGACGAGCCCCAGGGCGGCCCACGAGACGTCGAGCTCGTTCCGGAGCAGCGGGAAGAGGGGCGGGAGCGCGAGCTGGAGGAAGTGGCTGATCAGGTGGCCGGCCCCGATCAGCCCGATGACCCGGAAGTCTCCCATCGACTCTACGTTAACAGGTCCCCGGCACTCCTCATGGGCTTCGGGCGCCCCACAAGCCGGCCGCCACGCGGGCCTCGAAGTAGTGACCGTAGACGTGCAGCAGCGGCGTCTGCGCCAGCAGCCAGCCGCGGGTGCGACGATTCGCCCAGAACTCGGTGAGCCACTCGGCGCCGGGCGCGACCGCCCCCTCGTCCGCGCACACGCGCTTCACGCGGTCCGCCGGCACGATCTCCCCGAGGTCCCGGCCGCGGAGCGACTCGACCACCTCCAGCGTGCGGCGCGTGAGCGCCTCCCAGTACCCGCGCAGCGCGGTCAGATCCACACGGGCGCTCAGGCTGTCGACCTCGGCGTCGGTCATGCCGGTGCCGACGTCGCGTCGGTCCACGCCGAGGCGCGGGAGCCAGCCGTCGTCGAGCACCTGGGTGCCGTCCACGATGAACCGGTTCACGCCGACGTCCTCGACGCGGGCCGCGTGCCAGATGAGCCACGCGATCGTGTTGACGCCGGGATGCGGGCGGCCGCGCACCTGCGCGTCGCTGACCCCCTTCAGCAGGTCGTCGAGCAGGCTCCGGTGGAGAGCGTCGTAGCGCAGCAGGAAGAAATCGACGGCGTCCATGGCGCGCCCAGTGTACCGGACTCACCAGCGAGACGCCTCGGGCGGCGGCGGCGCGGGACGCGGGGCGAGCGTCCCGGCGTCGGCCTCGCTCGCCACCCTCCAGCCCTGCCGCGCCTTCGCGCGGATCTGGAGCCGTCCGTCCCGCGTGGCCACCAGCAGCCGGCCCTCGGCGTCCCAGTCGGCCCACTGCACGTCGGCCAGCGCGGCGGCGCGCCCGTCCTCGACGAGCTCGTAGGCGACGTCCCGGCGCGGTCCCGAGCGGAACGCCGCGAAGTATCCCCGCACGCGCAGCCGCGTGGCCGGGTCCCGCGGGCGCGGCTTCTGCATCGTCACCGCCCCGGCGCGCCGCTCGTCCCACGTGTCGCTCGCCTGGCGAGGCGGCGTCTCCGGCGTCTCCGTCCAGCCGCGCCGCCGCTCCACCGCGAACGTCGCGGGCCGCGTCAGTGCCAGCCCGAACTTCCGCCGGCACGGCGTCGCGTCGCCCTCGGCCGGCTCGCCGACCTCCCACGTGCGACCGCGCTCGACGAAGTGGGCGCCACGCGTCCACGTGCCGCACGTGCCCCACGCCGCGAGGGCGGTGAGCCACGGCAGCCGCGCCAGCGCGATGTAGGTCGGCCCCACCCGCCACGTGCTCGTGGTCTTGAGCGTGAAGTAGCAGAGCCAGCGGCCGTCGGGCGAGAGGTCGCAGCGCTGCGGATAGAGGTTCGCGCGGATCCAGGCGCCCGGCTCGTACACGCCGCGGGCGACGTCCCAGCGTCCCACCTGCGACCACGCGGTCGGCCCCCGGCGCAGCACGGCGACGATCGGGGCGCCGGCGGCCGGAATGCCGAAGAGCCGCGGCGCGGCGGCGCTCACTCGCATCGCGATCCTCCGGCCGCCCACTCTGGAGCCGTCGTCGGCGCGTGTCAACGGTGGGCGGCGCTTCCGCGGCGTGGTAGCGTGAGGCCATGTCGACCACTTCCGCGATCGGCCAATCCCTGCGTCGTGTCGACGGCGGCGAGAAGATCACGGGCCTCACGCGCTTCGCCGCTGACCTCGCCCTCCCCGGCATGGCGCACGCCCGTCTGGTGCTCAGCCCGTACGCGCACGCGCGCATCCTCGGCATCGAGACCAAGGCCGCCGCCACGCTGCCCGGCGTCCTCGGCGTCTTCACCGGTCGCGACCTCGGCCTGGCCCGGGTCGATCCGGGCTCGCGCAGCAAGTCGCCGCTGGCGATCGACCGCGTCGTCTTCACGGGCCATCCCGTGGTGGCCGTCGTGGCCGAGACGGCCGCCATCGCCGAGGACGCGGCGGCGCTGGTCGAGGTCGAGTACGACGTGCAGCCGGCGGCGATCGACGCCCTCGACGCCATGCGCAAGGACGCGCCGCGCGTCCGCGCGCGCGACGGCGGCTCCGGCGAGGAGGAGCTGGCGATGCATGGCGCCGCCACGGGCGCCCGGGCGCTGCAGGAGGACGTCGGGCCGAACGTGGTGAGCACGCAGCACTTCACGCGCGGCGACGTGGCGCGCGGCTTCGCGGAGGCCGAGGTCGTGGTCGAGCGGCGCTACACGACGCCGATGGTGCACCAGGGCTACCTCGAGCCGCGCGCGGCGCTGGCCGCCGTCGACCCGCTCGGCACGCTGACGGTGTGGACGGCGACGCAGGCGCTCTTCTTCACGCGCTCGGAGATCGCCGACGCCCTCGGGCTGCCGGAGCACGAGGTGAAGGTGGTCGCCACGCCGATGGGCGGCGGCTTCGGCGGCAAGTTCGTCCTGCTCGAGCCGCTGGCCGCCGCGCTCGCCCGGAAGCTGAGGCGTCCGGTGTCCGTCGTCATGACGCGCCGGGAAGATTTCCTCGCCACGACCCCGGCGCCCTCGGCGACCTTCGAATTGAAGATGGGCGCGCGGCGCGACGGGACGCTGACCGCGATGCAGGGCCGCGTCGTCTTCGACGCCGGCGCCTATGCGGGCGCGCCGGTCGGCATCGCGCTGCTGCTGATGGGCAGCTACTACCAGGTGCCGCACCTCGACCTGCGCGGCTACGAGGTCCTGACGCACAAGCCGGGCTCGGGCGCCTACCGCGCGCCGGGCGCCGTGCAGGGCACGTTCGCCGTCGAGTCGCTCATGGACGAGCTGGCGCGCGCGATCGGCATCGATCCCCTCGACTTCCGGCTGAAGAACGCCTCCAGGCCCGGCGACCCGATGGTCACCGGGCAGCCGTGGCCGAAGATGGGGCTGCGCGAGTGCCTGGAGCGCCTGCAGCAGGAGCGCGGGCGACGGCCGCGTCCGAGCGCGCCCGCCGGCCGCCGCGTCGGCGTCGGCGTCGCCGTCGGCGGCTGGATGGGCGGCATCGAGCCCGCCAACGCCGCCTGCCGCATGGACCGCGACGGCACGGTGAGCATCATCGTCGGCTCCGTCGACATGAGCGGCACCAACACCGGGTTCGCGCAGATCGCGGCCGAGGCGTTCGGCGTGCCGACCGGGGACGTGCGCGTCGTCAACGGCGACAGCGAGACGGCGCCGTACGCCGGCGCCAGCGGCGGCAGCAAGATCACCTACACCGTCGGGCTCGCCGTCGAGCGCGCCGCCCGCGATGCCCGGCGCCAGCTCCTCCTCATCGCCGCCGACAAGCTCGAGGCCGCCCCCGAGGACCTCGAGATCGTGGACCGCGCGGTGCGCGTCCGCGGCGTCCCGGATCGCGCCGTCAGCCTCGCCGACCTGGCGAAGGCCGCGATGCAGTTCGGCTCCAAGTACGAGCCCGTGTTCGGCCGCGGCGCCAGCGCCACCACCGCACGCTCGCCCGCGTTCGCCGCGCATCTCACGGAGGTCGCGGTCGATCCGGACACCGGCCGCGTCGACGTGCTCGGCCACGTCGCCGTGCAGGACGTCGGCCGGGCGATCAATCCCGCGGCCGTCGAGAGCCAGATGCACGGCGGCGTCGTGCAGGGCTTCGGCTGGGCGCTGCTCGAGCGCATGGCGTACGACGACCAGGGCCAGCTGCTGGCCGCCACGCTCATGGACTACGCCCTGCCTCACAGCGTGCAGGCGCCGCGCATCGACACCGTGATCGTCGAGGTCCCGTCGGAGCACGGCCCGTTCGGCGCCAAGGGCGTGGGCGAGCCGCCCGTCGTCGGCGTCCCCGCGGCCGTGGCCAACGCGATCGCGGACGCCACCGGCGTGCGTCTCACCGACCTGCCGATCACCAGCGAGGCTCTCCGCTCGGCGCTCGCGTCGTCTGCGCGCGAGGCGCCGCGGGCGTAGCACGGCGGCCGCCGCCGGGCAGCGCAGGGCCTGGCCGGTTCGCGCCTCCGGCTCCGGCCGCACGCCTCGCGCCTGGTATCGCGGCATTCGTGCGCACCCCTGTTGCCTCGGACCGGCGGCAGACGTGCCTTGCGGCCGGACCGGAAGCGCTCACCCGCCACCCGCG
>DASUPA010000338.1:0-3799 GCA_036276335.1 Candidatus Methylomirabilota bacterium
GACCAGGAGAAGGCGGCCGGTGAGCTGCTGCGCGTCTGTCGGAAGGGCGGACGGATTGGCCTCGTCAGCTGGATGCCGCAGGGCTTCGGCGGCGACTTCTTCGCGACCGTCGCCCGTCACGTCCCTCCGCCGCCGGGCGTCACACCACCTGTCCGGTGGGGCACGGACTCCGGTCTCGCCGAGTTGCTCGGCCCTGGCATCACCTCGATCACGAGCGACCGGCGGAGCGTCTTCCAGTACTACCGCTCGGTCGAGCACGCGATCGAAGTCTTCCGGACGTATTTCGGCCCGACCGCGCGGGCGTTTGCCGCGCTCGAGCCGGACGGGCAGAAGGCGCTCCGGACGGATATCGAGGCGCTCTTCCGCCGCTACAATTGCGCGACGGACGGGACCGCGGTCCTCGAGGGACAGTACCTGCAGACGGTCGCGATCCGCGCGTAATCGCCACACTCATAATTTGGCGGCGGCCCGGCCGCGCTCATACGATGGAAGCGATGTCCTCATCCCTTCCCGCGTCCCGGGCCGTCTCGGCCGGATTGTTCCTCGTCACCCTGGCGACGCTGATGTACGAGATCGCCCTGACGCGGATCTTCAGCGTCACGATGTGGTACCACTTCGCGTTCGTCGCCATCTCGGTGGCGATGTTCGGGATGACCGTGGGCGCCCTCGTCGTCTACCTGCGCCCGGCGTGGTTTCCGGCCGACCGGATCACGCAGAGCCTGGGGCTGGGCAGCCTGCTCTTCGGCGGCGCCATCGTGGTCAGCCTCCTCACGCATCTCGCCATCCCGTTCTCGATCGAGCCGTCGCTCCTGGGCATGTACACGCTCGCCCTGACGTACGTGGTCGTCGCCGTGCCGTTCGTCTTCGGCGGCATCGTGGTGACGCTGGCGCTGACACGGTTTCCGGGCCAGGTCGCCCGCCTCTACGCGGTCGACCTGCTCGGCGCCGCCGCCGGCTGCGTGCTCGTCATCCTGGCCGTGAACGCGACCGACGGGCCGACCACGGTGATCGCGGCGGCGGGCATCGCCTGGGCCGGCGCCGGCTGCTTCTTCACCTCACGCGACAGCCAGGCGCTGCGGGCGACCGCGCTCGTCGGCGTCGCCGCCCTCGGCGCGTTCGTCGCCGTCAACAGCCTGCGGATCGTGGAGCAGGCGCCGCTGCTGCGCGTCGAGTGGGTCAAGGGGACGCGGGAGCCCCGTCCCCTGTTCGAGAAGTGGAACTCGTTCTCACGGGTCACCGTGGTGGGCGACCCGACGCGGCCGACTCCGGCGCGCGGCTGGGGCATGAGCGTGACCTATCCGTCCGACCGCGGCGTCCCGCAGCTCATGCTGCTGATGGACGCGGCCGCCGGCAGCGTGCTCACGGGCTTCGACGGGCGCCGGGAGAGCCTCGAGCATCTCAAGTACGATGTGACCAACCTGCCGCACTGGCTGCGCCGCGACGCCCGGGTGCTCGCCGTCGGCACCGGCGGCGGCCGCGACGTGCTGTCCGCGCTCGCGTTCGATCAGCGTTCCGTGGTCGGCGTCGAGATCAACGAGGCGATCATCGACGTCGTGAATGCGCACTTCGGCGGGTTCACCGGCCACCTCTACCGCGATCCGCGCGTGACCTTCGTCAACGACGAGGCACGGAGCTACATCGCGCGTCAGCGCGAGCCGTTCGACATCCTCCAGATCTCGCTGATCGACACGTGGGCGGCCACCGGCGCCGGGGCCTTCGTCCTGAGCGAGCACTCGCTCTACACGACCGAGGCCTGGACGCTCTTCCTCGACCGGCTGACGCCACGCGGCGTGCTGTCCGTGTCGCGCTGGTACTTCGATCCACGCCCCGACGAGATGTACCGCGTGACGTCGCTGGCCGTGGCCGCCCTGGCCCGCCGCGGGGTCACGAGACCCCGCGACCACATGCTCGTCGTCCGCCACGCCACGGGCAGCCAGGGAGGCGGCCCTCTCGGCGTGGCCACGCTGCTGGTGAGCCCGTCGCCGTTCTCCGCTGCCGACATCGACACGGTGGAGGCGGTCGCCGCGCGTCTCCGGTTCGACGTGGTGCTGTCGCCCCGTCACGCCCGCACGACGACCTTCGAGGCGCTCGCCGAGGGACGCGGGCTCGACGCCCTCTACGCGGGCTTCCCCGTGAACATCGCGCCGCCCACCGACGACAGCCCGTTCTTCTTCCACACGCTGCGGCTGCGCGACGCGGTGAACGGCGCCCTCTGGACGTCCGTCGTCGCCGGCGACGGCGGCAACGTGCAGGCGGTCTGGGTCCTCGGCGTCCTGCTCGTCACCGTCGTGGTGCTCACGGCGCTGTGCGTGGTCGTGCCCCTGGTCCTCACCACCGATCGGAGAGCCCTGGGCGGCACCACGCCGCTCTTCGTCTTCTTTGCCGGCATCGGGCTCGGCTTCATGCTCGTCGAGATCTCCCAGATGCAGCGGCTCATCATCTTCCTCGGGCATCCGACCTACGGGCTCTCCGTCGTGCTCTTCGCCATGCTGGCCTCCAGCGGGGTCGGCAGTCTCGCCACGGGCCGCGTCGGGGCCGGAGGCGTGCGCACGGTCCTGCCGCTCGTGCTCCTGGTGATCGTCCTCGGCGCGTTCGGGATCGTGACGCCGGCCGTCATCCGCGCCTTCGACGCCTCGAGCACCGCCGTCCGCATCGCGGTCGCCGTCGGGCTGCTGTCTCCGCTCGGGTTCCTGATGGGGATGGCGTTCCCCCTCGGCATGCGCGCCGCCGCCGCACGGGCGACGACGCTGACGCCGTGGCTCTGGGGCGTCAACGGCGCGACGTCGGTCTGCGCCTCCGTCGTCGCCATCGTCATCGCGCTCCAGTGGGGGATCTCCGCGTCGTTCTGGACGGGCGTCGCCTGCTACGTGGCGGCGGCGGTCGGCCTCGCCGAGTTCGCGCGCCGCCAGCCGGCCGGCCGGCCGGCGCCCGGCGTGTAGGTCGGACGCTCGCGGGACCGGTGAACGCCGGCCCTCAGGCGTGCCGGTGCGGGTGCCCGCGCTCGTAGTGGGCGCGGAGCAGGTCGGCGCCGAAGCCGTTCCGCGGATCGTGCCAGACCGAGTGGATGTGGTTCACGTCGTTCTGGGTGTTGTCGAGCTCGATCAGCAGCGTCGGCCCGTGCACGCGGTAGTAGTGGGCCTGACCAGGCTCGATCGGTCCCGCCCACGCGAAGTGCAGCCGCTCGATGCCGGCCTCGCGCACGCGTCGCAGCTCGGCGTCGGCCACCTCCGTCCGCATGTTGCGCGCGTACTCCTCGACGAGCCGGCCGAGCAGCTCGCGCTGCGGCGCGCCGAGGTCGGCGGCGGGGATGCCGGCCGGCGTCGCGAGACGCTCCGTGCGGCCCGGCCCCGAGACGATGTCGCCGAGCGACCGCGCCGCGATCACCATCCGGCGGCGCTGCGCCTCGTCCATGCTGCGGGCGAGGGCCACGCCCAGATCCTCCTCGCGCCCGAGGGCCCGCAGGCCCTTCGCGGCGCCGGTGCGCACCTCGGCCGGATTGGCGCCCATGAAGGCCGGCGTGACGGCGATCGGCTTGCCCGGGACGGCGGTGAAGTTGAGGGAGAGATGGTGGCCCTCGAGCCGCCAGCCCCACGGCGCGCTCGTCCCCGGCGCGCCGAACACGCTCACGTAGTAGTTGTCGGGATCCCGCCGCAGCCCGCCGAGCATCTCGAGCTCGCGCAGCACGCCCTCGAGCCGGATGACGTTCATCGCCTTCTCGAAACCGACCGCGCTGAGGCTCGCCTTCATCAGCTCGTGGGCGGCGGCGCGGGCGGCGGCCGACATGTCCTTGAAGGGCAGG
>DASUPA010000339.1:0-2388 GCA_036276335.1 Candidatus Methylomirabilota bacterium
GCTGCCCTCCGACGTCGCCGCCGGGCAGATCGTCATCCTCCTGTTCCTCGGCCTCGGCATGGCGGCCACGTACCTGCTGGCGCGCGAGCTCGACGGCTCGACGGCCGGCGTGGCGGCGGCGTGGATCTTCGGCTCGGCGCCATTCGTGCTCTACAGCGCGCTGCGCTTCCAGCTCGACCTGCCCCTGGCCGCCATGGTCGCCCTCGGGCTCTTCGCGCTCTGGCGTACGGAGGGATTCACGCGCACCGGCGCGTCGATCGCGGCGGGCGTCGTGTTGGCGGCCGGGCTCCTCGTCAAGCCGCCGTTCGCCGCCTACCTTTTCGGCCCGGTTGTCTGGCTGCTGGCGCGCGAGCGCAGCCGCCGCGCCGCGGGCAACGCCGCGCTGGCGGCGCTGGTGGCGGCGGGGCTGAGCCTGTTGTGGTACGGCCCGCGGATGTTCGGCCTGCCGATGCAGATCGCCGACCGGTCGTTCAAGAACGCGGCGCTCGAAGGCAAGCCCGAGACGTTCACGGCGGCGGCCCTCGCGTTCTATCCGACGTGGATCGTCCCGCAGCTCGGCGTGCTCGCCATCCTCCTGCTGCTCGCCGGGCTGGTGGTGGCGGTCGTGCGGCGCCGCGGCTTCGCGGTGGTGGCGTTCCTGGTGCCGCTCGCGCTCTTCATGCTGATCCGCAACAAGGACCTCCGGTACACGCTGCCGTTGCTGCCGATCGCCGCCGCCCTGGCGGGCATGGCCGTCGGCGAGCTGGCCGCGGTCACCGCGCGCGCGCGGCTCGCGGCGCTGGCCGTGCTCGCCGTCGTCGGCGCCGCGCAGCTCGGCTCGACCGGGTGGGGGGTGCCGCCGATCGTCCAGCTGCCCCTGCTCGACGTGCCGTCGATGCTCGCCTCGCCGGCGAGCCAGGCCGACTGGCGCCAGCGCGACGTCCTGCGCGCCATCGCCATCGACGGCGGCGACCGCCCGGCTACGGTGAGCATCGTGCCGAACGCCCGCTTCTTCTCGGTGGCGAACTTCCGCTACTACGCGCTGCGGGACGGACTCCCGCTCCGCGTCGTGCGCGCCTGGGACCGCGACCCCATCGGCATCGACTACGTCGTGCTCAAGACGGGCCACGTCGGTCCGACGTGGACGGCGGAGACGATCGAGCGCGCGACGTCGCAGTTCACGCGCGAGCCGGCGCTGGCGCGCGTGTATCCGGTGCTCGGGGAGTTCCAGCTGCCCGACGGCTCGACGGCGACGCTGCGGGTGCGCCGCGTCCCGGACGGCGTGACGGCGTCGCCCGAGCGGCTGGCCGGGACGCTCGAGACCGCCATCCGGAGCCAGCTTCGCGCGGTGGCCCGCGAGGTCGACAACCTCGCCGTCCGGATCGAGCACGACGGGGACCTCGTGCGGGGCCGCGTCCGCCGCATCGAGCTGTCGGCCGACTCGGCGCGCATCGCGGAGTACCGCCGGCCGGACGCGGCGGTCCTTCGGGTGCGCCGCCTGTTGCTGGTCGCCGACGACGTGCTCGTCAACCCGTTCAGCCTCGAGGCCGACGGGCACGCCGACCTGCTCGACGTCGGCCGGCTGCGGATCGAGCACGCGGAGATCGGCGGCGACGACCTGCAGGCGTTCCTCGGCGGTCTCCGGGCGTTCCGGCGGGTGCGCGTGACGCTGACCTCGGACGCGATCTACTTCACCGCCCGGCAGCCCGGCGCCGACGTCTCGGCCCTCGTGAGGGTCGTGCCCGCGGTCGACCGCCCCTTCGCGCTCGAGGTCCAGCAGGCCTCCCTGGGCTGGCTGCCGCTGCCGACCGCCCTCATCAACTGGGTGGTCCGGCACTACGATCCGACGCCGCGCATGAAGAGCCGCCTGCCGTTCCCGGTGCAGATCGGGCGCGTGAATGTCACGGAGCAGGCGCTCCGAATCGGGGAGTGAGGTGCCCGAGTCCCGTCTCGCGAAGCAGGCCCGGGCGCGGAAGATCCTCGACGCGCTGGCCGCCGCGTACCCGGACGCCCGGTGCGCGCTCCACTTCGCCGACCCCTTCCAGCTGCTGGTGGCCACGATCCTCTCCGCGCAGTGCACGGACGAGCGCGTGAACATGGTCACCCCGGCGCTCTTCAAGCAGTACCCGACGGCGCGGGAGCTCGCGCGGGCGCGCACGCCGTCCCTCGAGAAGGCGATCCGCTCGACCGGCTTCTTCCGCGCCAAGGCGCGCTCGCTGCTGGGGATGGCCCGCGGGCTCGTGGAGCGTCACGGCGGTACGGTGCCCGACGACCGGGAGGCGCTCATGGCGCTGCCCGGCATCGGCCTCAAGACGGCGAACGTCGTGCTTGGCAACGGCTTCGGCCGGGAAGCGCTGACGGTCGACACGCACGTCTTCCGGGTCTCCCAGCGTCTCGGGCTGGCCCGTG